>NZ_JACJDR010000018.1:0-98225 GCF_014163655.1 Pseudoalteromonas sp. SR45-1
CTATGTGAAAGTAGGACATTACCAGGCTTCAAATTGTAGAAAGCCCGAATCTAACGATTCGGGCTTTTTTACGTCTGAAGAAAAGTGAAATGTGCGCAATTAATACACACTCACATCAACACCTAGCACGTAGGTCGGGCGTAGCGACTCTCGACGTTAAAATCACAACAAAACCCCTCAATAACTCAGTCGGCCAATACAGTAGCATTTGCTACGTGACTCTCCACCGCTGTGGGCACCACGACATTTCCAAGCTTCAAATTCTAGAAAGCCCGAATCTAACGATTCGGGCTTTTTTACGTCTGCAGAAAAGTGAAATGCGCACAATTAACACACTTTCACATCAACACCTATCACGTAGGTCGGGCGAGCATAGCGACTCCCGCCGTTAAAATCACAACAAAACCCCTCAATATCTCAGTCGGCCAATACAGTAGCATTTGCTACGTGACTCTGCACCGCTGTAGGTATCGTGACATTACGGAGGCTTCACATTGTAGAAAGCCGGGATTTAACGATTCGGGCTTTTTTACGTCTGCAAAAAAGTAAAGTTTGGGTGGGTTTTTCATATATCGGATTATAATTAAATCAATTACGCTTTATCAAACACCCACATTAAACACTCAATCCTAGTGAACGACATGAATTAAGAATCTGTTTTATCCCCTACTTAGTTGATAAGTATCTATATAAGTATAATTAAGCTCTATCTCAGTAATATTCAAGAGGGGTGAGGTGCTTTTCCATGTAAATAGTATTACCTAGATGCTTAATGTTTTTATAGAACACATATATTGTTCCAACATGTAATTCATTGACTATAATGATTAATCCTAGTTATGACTTTGCTAGCTAAGCTTAGATAGCGGTAAAATGCGCTACTTAAAATAATTAAATAATTGATTATCCGAACAGGTGAGTTATTTCATCGTTAGCATAATTAATCTTCACTGTATTTTGCATAATTCAACAAAGGATTTAATTTTCTCTGATGCGATATAAAATATCTTGGTGCTTACTTTTTACCACTATGCTTATTCATTTTTCTGCTTTTTCTAATGAGTTTGAATTTTCTGGTTATGCTCGAGTTATTGGTGGCTACTTAGACGAAAAAAATGTCGAATATAAGGGATATGAAGACAGTATTAAATTTTCTCCATCTAGTTTAATTGGATTCCAAGGCGAGTATCAATTTGATGATAAGTGGTCTGCAACAGCCCAAGTTTTGCTAAGAAGCAATAATACAACAGCTTCTGATAACTCAGGGTTAGAGTGGTTATATTTAACATATAGGCCAACTGATAATATTCAGATAAAACTCGGAAAATTACGCACACCTTTTTTTACTATGAGTGACTTTTCGGATGTTGGTTTTGCGTACCCATGGATCAATCCACCTCAACAAGTCTACGATACTTATTTATTTAAAACATTTAATGGCATAGATGCTGTTTATAAATTTGGTGCAGAAAACTTTGATTTGAGCTTTGAAGGTTACTATGGTGAAGAGTCGGGTGATATAGGGATTGGCGCCTTAAGAACGGGCTTTGAAGTTGATAACCTTTTAGGGTTCATTGGTAAGATTAATATTGAAAACTTAGAATTTAGAGTTTCCCGTTATAATGGGAATATCAAGCTTGATATTGATGAGATAAGACAGCTAGAAAATGTGCTTAATAGCCTTAATTTTACAAAAAGCGCCAGCTCGGTAAAAACAAAAGGTAGAGCACATGCAAATCAATTTGGCGTAATTTACGACAATTTAGATTATTTTTTTAGAGGTGAATGGGTCCGCATTAAAACTGATTTAGGGATAGTGCCTATAATTCAAAGCTATTATTTAACTGCCGGTGTTAATCATGCTCCTTTTACTTACCACTTAACATTTGCAGATAGCGACGTAGAAACTCGTTCTGCTGAAAATGAAATTCCGTTAGGTATTAATAGCGACTTAGATCAACTTGCATATGGGTACAATCGTATTTTTGATGAATCTACGCCTGACTCAATTAAGAGTTGGACGGTTGGTGTACGCTGGGATGTGTTGCCAAACCTTGCCTTAAAAGCTGAGTTTTCAACCCTAGAAGGCGACGATGTAAAAGACTCGTTTTTTGTTACTCCTGATGACTCTGATTTTGATAAAAAAACTAATCTTTATCTTATTGGTTTGGATTGGGTGTTTTAATGATATTTTTTAAACCTATTAATAACATTAAAAAAATAATGATGCTCTTTGTAGTCGCTAGTAGCCTATTTGGTTTTAGCATTTCAGTTTATGCAGAAAATACAAACCCCTCGAACGTCATTATTGTAGTAAATACCACAGATAAAAACTTATCTTTTAGTAAGCAACAAATTCGCCATATTTATATGGGCGGAGCTATGAGCAGACAATTTAAAGCAGTTAACCTATTTGTCGGCAATCCGCTTAGAATAAATTTTAACACTAGGATGGTAGGTCTTACTGAGTCTAGAATACAAGCTTATTGGGCCCAAATGCGATTCACGGGGCGCAGCAAGCCCCCTGTTGAATTTGAGTCTACAGAAGAGGTTATAGAGTACTTACTAACCGTTGAAGACTCAGTAGCTTACCTTCCAGCAGGAATTACTATACCTAAAGAGCTCACCATAATTGCACTAAATTAAAAGTAAGCCGTTTGCTTAGTAAAAAATCAATTGCACTGAGTTATTTTGAAGTTATTGTTAGTTCTTTAAATAATATTTTCGCTCGTTCAATTGCGTGTGGTAGTTGTGCAATGCACACTGGTTTTGCAAAGTAATAGCCCTGCATTTCATCACTACCATTTGATACTAGGTAGTTAGCTTGGTCGGTTGTTTCAATTCCTTCGCTACATATTTTTAAACCAAGGCGTTGGCCTAAATCGAGTATTGCTTGTAATACTGCAGTGTCTTTTGCTGAGCTTGCATATTGATTTACAAACATTCGATCTATTTTTAATGTATCAATTTCAATTTTAGTAAGGTAACTCAATGAAGAGTAACCTGTGCCAAAGTCATCTAATGCAATTGAGCCTCCCATAACTTTAACTTGATTAAAAAATTGATTCGCGTTTTCAAAATTTTCTAAATAGCTTGATTCTGTTATTTCAAACTGAATATTTGAAATATCGACGCTATGTTCAAGTAGTTTACTTTTTACAGTATGAATGAAGTTATGATCTTTTAAGTCATGGCTTGAAAGATTCATGGAGACGAGCACATTATTCCCCATAAGTTGTTTTAGCATTTGCATATCTTTAAATACTTGTGTGATCACCCATTGAGTAATCGCTTTTATTTTACCTGCTTGTTCCGCTATAGGTATAAACTCACTAGGAGAAACAAAGCCTAGCTCTTTGCTTTGCCATCTTATTAAGGCTTCTAAGCCTTGAGCTTCGCCTGTATTCGACATTTTAAGCTGATAAAATAACTCAAATTCATTTTGCGCTATTGCGTGAGATATTAAGTTAGCGACTTGCGCTTTTCGTTTGTTATCTTCAAGCATTTTATGGTGGAATATTGTATATGCGCCTTTGCCTTTTTCTTTTGATGTGTACATTGCAATATCGGCATTACTGATAAATGTATTTATATCAAATTCAGCTTCTTTGGCACTTGCAATACCAATACTAATACCCGCTGGTACGTCCCACTCATTTATAGTGAATGGCTCTTTCATACCCTCAATGATACTTTCGGCAATATCTATAACAATAGATTGCTCAGTGATATTAGGTAGCATAATTAAAAACTCATCACCGCCTAAGCGTGCAATTATGTCGTTACTACGCAGATAACTTTTCACTTTTTTAGCCACAGCTTGTAAAAGCATATCTCCGGTTTCATGGCCTAGGGTGTCGTTAACGCCCTTAAAGCTATCTACATCAAAGAACATAATCGCAACGTCTTGATCGTTACTTTTACTACTAGCCAGCTCGAGTTTGAGTAGGTCCATAAAAAACATGCGATTAGGTAAACCTGTTAATATATCGTAGTTGGCGAGGCGCTCCATTGAATGCGTTTGTACTAAAAGTTGTGCGGTGTGTTTATGATTGGTTTGAACTTGGGAGTCAATTGTTTGTAGTAATGCATTAATGTCGTTACCAAGTTGAGATACTTCATCATGGCCAGTGACTTGGTATTGAAGCTTATAATTTGTTGATTTTTCAACTTTCTGTGTGAACTTCGAGAGCGCTAAAAGTGGGCTTAATAAACGCTGATATATCCAAAATGAAATAATAATGGTGAGTGCAATAATTAAAACAACAAATGGAGCTGCACTATAAAAAAGGCTAATTTTACTTTCATTCAGTGGCTTTTTAAAGTCTTGCACAATGAGCAAATATCCAATAGGAAACTGCTCCTCCCCAATTGCCTTTAAGGCCACTAGTCCTTCATTGGTTATTGTAACCGCATAAGGTAAATTTTTTGGTTGAATACTTATAAGTTCAGGCTTAAAGCTCTCAAGCTCTAAGTAGTTAGGGTGGACATACGATTGGATTAATTGCCAGTCAGCGTCAAATACATTAACAAACTTAATGTGTTCATATCGATCAAAACCGAGCAATTCGGTGGTTATAGAGAACAAATCAACTTGCTCAGACATAACACGTAATAAGCTATCGGAAATATTTGAAGACATTGCATCTAAGTTTTGTTTAACAGATTGGCGATATAAATCTTCGTGTTCATTAATTGCGAGGAAAAAAACTAAATTTGCGCTAAATATAATTAAAACCGTTGTTATTATAATAAATTTATATCGAATACTATGAAGCATCAAATCTAACCCTTAACCATCATTTAATTATGTTTTAGTTATTATTGTGTAATCAGGCAATCCATAATTACAAAAAAGTTACTTACTACGCCCTTTGTAGCACTAAAAGCTTAACATTGAGAATGCTTTTAAATTCATATACTAAATATAGCTGTTTATTTAATTTTGTACTGACTTACTTTGTTGCAATTTCATTCTTGGTTTAATAAGTGACCTGTGTAAAACTACCTAAGTTAATTTAGTAAATCAGGTGACATGAATGTCGAATATTAAAGCTTGGAAACTTATAAGCCTGTTTTGTTTGTTCGCAGTGCTTATGGGTTGTCAATCTAAAGAAGAGCAGCTGCAACAAACAATTCAAGAGTCTATTAAAAAAGCAGATACAGAGCTGTCACAGCTTGGTACTGCGCTTGATAATGGGAGTGTGCGCAATGCTGTATTACTTAAAGAATATGGCGAGCTCCTTAAAAAACAACAACCAGAGCTTACAAAAGTTGTTGATGTAATTACCCTTGATGCAACGCGCCAAGGTGCACTTTATAGTGGTTTAACACAGCGACTTAAAGATATTAAAGGAACTTACTTAATTCCTCCTTACGAAGATACGTTGCATAGCATTGATTTGTTGCGTGATGCGTCTAAACCTACGCTATTTTCTGATGCGTTAACCGATCCTATTAATATGCTAGCTGATATGTCCAAAGGCACTTTAGCGCGTGTAGGCGCAATTAGTAAGCAAGCTGAAGGTGAGGGTGTTGGTAACCAAATGGTAGGTAACCCTAACTATGGTAACTGGCAAACAAATAGTAATGGTATTAGCTTTTGGCAATGGTACGGCATGTACCGTATTTTAGGCGATGTATTTGACCGTGTTGAATATGGAAGTTGGAGCAAACGCCGAAAGTATAGTTATTACAATGACTATGGCCGTTCGCGTTATTCAAGCCCTAAACAAATTAAAACCCAAAGCGCGCTAGAAACACGCACGCGCCAAACATACCAACGCCAAGGTAAGCAGTTTACAAGCCCTTATGCGAGTAAAAAAACAGGTGCATCCGGTTTAAGCCGTAGTAGTTATACGCCACCAAAAAGCCGCAGTAGTTATTCTCGTTCGAGCAGTTATAGCAATAGCTCAGGATCGGTGCGTGATAGCGGTAGCAGAACCTCTCGTGGCGTGAGCCGTGGTAAGTAAAAGAATAAAGTTGGAGTTAGAATAATATGTATGAATTTAATGGAATAACTATGTGGTCGCTACAAGCATTGGCGATTGATTTTGCAATTATTGTTTTATTATTTGTAAGCCTTAAATATATAAAAGGTTGGGTTTCAAACTTACACGCAAATGATGAAATAACAGAGCGTGATAACTTTGCTTTTGGTATTAGCTTTGCCGCTGGTTTAGTGGCACTGGCGATTGTATTAACAGGTGTAAGTAGTGGTGCTTTTGCTGCAACATTGCAACAAGAAGCACTGCAAATGTTAGCTTACGGCGCATTAGCAATTGTACTTATTAAGTTGGGTCACTTTTTTCAAGATAAAGTAGCGCTTCGTAAAGTAAGCCTGCACGACGAAATAGTTAAAGGTAACGTTACAGCTTCAATAATTGATTTTGGTCATGTTGTTAGCGTTGCAATAGTTATTCGCTCAGCACTTTTATGGGTGGCTACTGATGGCTGGCATGGTCTTCCAATTGTAATTGCTGCCTTTATTATAGGTAGTATTGTATTACTACTTGTTAGCCAGTACCGAGTGCAGTTATTTAAGCGTACAAACAAAAGTGGCGACTGCCTACAACAAGCAATTGTTGATGGTAACTTAGCTGTGGGTATTCGTTACGCTGGATTTTTAATAGGTAGTGCATTAGCTATTACAGCTGCAACGGGAGTTGCGCCATACGCTGCTGATAACATTAATGCGAGTTTACTATACTGGGCTATTAGCGCTGTTGTGAGCCTTGTCGCATTTATTATTTTGCACTTAGTGACAATTAAAATAATTTTATCTGGTTGCGATATTTCCGATGAAGTTAATCGTCAAAAAAATGTAGGTGTAGCAGCTATTTCTGCAGCAGTATCATTTGCTGTAGGTATCACTATGGCAACCTTACTAGGCGCATAATCAGTGTCATCAACCAACACTCCCCCAAGTAAGTCTCGCTTACTTGGGCACGATATATTACTAATTACTGTTATGGCCGTGCTTGCTGGGTGCGGCCTTATTTATGAATACTTACTGTCTCATTATGCGGGCCGTGTACTTGGCTCAGTAGAAAGCGCTATTTACGCCATGATCGGTACTATGATTGTAGCAATGGGCTTAGGCGCTTTTTTAGCGCGTTGGTTTAAAGATGCATTTACCGCTTTTGCTTGGCTAGAAAGCATTATTGCTTTGGTTGGCATGGGCTGCATTTTAGCTATAGCGGGTGTAATAGCTGTAAGTTATTCTCTTCCTCATTTATTTTCGAGCATTTTTAATTTACCCCCAGATGTTGTACTTAATGGTTACGTATTTCAAAAGCTACAAGAGTGGTCACGTTTTCTACCTTATGTTTTTGGTTTAATACTGGGCTTATTTATTGGTATGGAAATACCGCTTATAGCGCGCATTCGTCAGCACGTTTATGGTCGTTTTTTAGAAAACAACGCAGGGACTATTTATGGTGCCGATTATATTGGTGCTGGTATTGGTGCCGCCATTTGGGTAAGTATCATGCTCTCAATGCCTATAATGCAAGCTGCGGCGTGGACGGCGTTATTTAATATCATCGCAGGACTCGCTTTTTTATGGCGTTACCATGCCCATGTACGCTTTGCTAAGGCACTTTTAGTTTGCCATATAGTACTGCTGGCATTGTTTGGCTTTATTTTAGTATTTGGCAGTAGCTGGATGAACAATCTAAGTAATGTTTTATACAAAGATAAAGTAATTTATTCGCAAGCAACCAAATACCAGCACGTAGTTTTAACCGAAAGGTTAAGCAAAAACCAACCTCAGCCAATCACCGATTTATATTTAAATGGGCGTTTGCAGTTCTCAAGTATTGATGAACAAATATATCATTCAATGCTGGTTTACCCTGCAATGCTTGCCTCTAACAGACACGACCGTGTATTAATAATTGGTGGTGGTGACGGGCTTGCACTTAGAGATGTTTTAAAATGGCCTGTGAGTGAAGTAACGCTAATAGATTTAGACGCGCAGCTTCTCAATTTATTTGGTCATAAAGACGGTGACTTTACGCCCCCAGAGCACATCAATAAGCGATTACTACAGCTAAACAATAAATCGATGCAAGACTCGCGAGCCAACATAATTGTGGGTGATGCATTTTTAGAAGTTGAAAAGCTGCTTGATCAATCTAAGCAGTTCGACACTATCTTAATTGATTTACCGGACCCAAATCACCCTGATCTAAATAAAATGTACAGTGACTACTTTTATAATCATGTACGTCAGTTATTAGCACCCGATGGCGCAATGGCGGTTCAATCAACTTCACCTTACCACGCTAAAAAAGCGTTTTTAAGCATTGCTAAAACAGTTAAAGCCGCAGGGTTTGGCTATGTTGAGCAGTATCAGCAAAACATACCTTCGTTTGGGCAGTGGGGCTGGACTATAGCCACTAAAATGGGTCAGTCGGCCAGTGGCCGTATTAATGATGCGACGGCTATGCCTGTGCCATCAAGATGGATTAGTAAAGAATATTTATTGGCAAGTTTTGTATTTCCTAACCACTACTTTGAACAAGTTAAAAGTATTGAGGTCAATAGGTTAGGATCTGGTCAGCTTTATGATTACTACCGAACTGCATGGCAAATAGAAAGCGAATTGTATAAAAACTAACAAAACATGGTTGACATAATATGTCGACCATGAGAATCTTAACTCAGACATAATATGTCAAACGACAAAGGGCAGAGACATGGAATTAAATGAACTTTCAATAAAATTAGCTTCTTTTGAAACTGAAGGCGCTAACTTTGAGTCTTTCTTGATTGCCAACCCAGGCGAGCAAGATGTTTTACAAGTCATTGTTGATGGAAATGATGAACTTCCAATTTTTGTTACACAAACGCAAGAGCAGTTGTTATGTATTAGCTACTTGTTTGACGAAGATGAAGTTAAGAGTGAATTACGCAACGAGTTAAACGAAACATTACTACGTTTAAACGTGCCAATTCCACTGAGTGCATTTGCTAAAATCGATAACAAATACGCGATTTTTGGTGCACTGTCGGTAAATTCATCATTAGATGACGTTACCCACGAACTAGTGACATTAGCCGATAACGCTATCGATGCACTAGAAGCCGTGACCTTGTATTTAAACGATTAATAGCCAGTTAGTGGAGTTAAGATTATGAGTATTTTAAAAAAATTATTTACAGCAGTACGTGGCGGCGCTCGTGAAGCAGGCGAAGCAATTGTAGACAAAAATGGCATCCGTATTTTTGAGCAAGAAATTGCAGACGCGCAAAATGCACTTCACCGCGCTAAAAAAAGCCTTACAGAAGTAATGGCTAAAGAAATGCAAACTAAGCGTAAAATTAGCGCTGTAGATGCATCAATCGCGGAACACGAAGCGTATGCAGGCCAAGCTCTTGAAAAGGGCAACGAAGCGTTAGCATTAGAAATTGCAGAAAAAATTGGTGACTTTGAAGCTGAAAAAGCCGAAAACGAGCAAGTATTATCTGGCTTTAGTAACCATATTGTTGCGCTTAAGCAGCAAGTTAAAGATGCTGAAAAATCGATTAAAGAGAATCAACGCCAGCTTACAATGGTTAAAACCACTGAAAGCGTACAGCAAGCAACAATGGCTGTTAACAGCACGCTTAATACAAACAGCTCGTCTATGACATCGGCTCGTCAATCGCTTGAACGTATTAAACAGCGTCAACAAGATCGTAGCGACCAGCTAGGTGCTGCAAAGCAACTTGAGTCAGACGTAAATGGCGATGACTTAAAAGCAAAAATGGCTGAAGCAGGCATTGGCGACACAAGTCCAAAAAGTGCTGATATTTTAGCTCGCATCAAAGCGAAGCAAAATAGCTAACCATTACGTTTATACTTTAAAAAGGTAACCGAGTTTTGCTCAGTTACCTTTTTTGCTTAGAAGGCAGCCTTCCTATGTTTAATTTTTTCAAATCTAAAAAAGAGCCAGAGCGTCAGCTTAATCATCCGAGCGAGCTTAAAAAAGGCGACATGTTTAGCGTTATCGACTCATTTGCTTATCCGGCATGGTTAAAAGGTGAAACGCTACGTGTTACTGATATTCAGACTTACCAATATCAGCACAGCAGCGATACTGAATTTGTACTTGAGACAAATAGCGGCCAAGTTGTATTTTTACAAATTGAGCAAGATGACGGCGAAGAGTGGGCTAACTTTTCTATTAAAATTCAGCGAAACGAAGTTGAAGAGATATTTGGCCTTGATGAGTTTGCGCGTATTTTTGATGAAGAGTCGTTAACCCACATTACAGTGCAAAATACACCAGAGCGCTTTATGCAGTTTTTAGCTAAAAGCTATCAACAAAGCGAGTCGCCTTATGTGTGTTATTTCCATAATAAAGATTACCGCAACCAAACTTTGCCTCGTTATGAGCAAGAAGGTGGTGAGCCATGTGAAATGATTTGTTTAGCATCAGATAATGAAGGCTTTGGTTTAAATATCGAAATTTGGGATGGCGGCGAAACCGAAGTATCGCTAACGCTCATGCGTCCAATGTCTGATATTGTAGACTTGTTTCCCGGAGATGCTAAGTGAGTGATGCTAAAGACAAGTGGTTACGTCAGGAACAAGCTGTACGTGCCACACAAATGGCATTTGATCTAAGCAGTGAAGTTCAAAAGCTGATAAAAAAGCAAGCTATTGACCAAGAGTTAACGCCGTCAGATATGATCCGTAAAATACTTGGCTTAGATGTAAAGTCTAAAAAAACGCGTCAACGTTTATCGTTTAATTTAAATGATGATGAGATTGCGCAACTAGCCAGTCGCTTTGATGTCCCAAGTGATGATAAGCGAGCCGTAAAACAACAAGTAGCTGACTTACTAATTGCTCACACTAAAAAAACTAAGTAGTTGCACTAGATTATTATGAATATTACTCTAATTGCTTATCTACTTATTTTTGCGTTGTTTGGTACTGCGGCGAGTTATTTTGTACGCTTTATTTATGCATATTGGGTGCTTAAAACAATGCCCATGAAGTACATTATAAAAGCGGGTATTTGCGTAGTACTGGTTGTTGTAATTTCAGCGTTAATTCCGTATTTAGGTTAACGCTGAAATTAGCTTATACGCGACCGTTTTTATTTTATATCAAACGACTGGCATTGGTGATTAATACACAGCGATTGCACTTCAAGTACTGGTGAACAATCGGTTAAGCCTTGTGCTTTATTTTGTATTTTTTCTTGTTTTGTTATTTGTTGAGCAAGCTGTTCTGCTTCTTCTTGAGATGTGTTCAGCGTTGAATAAACAGCATACTTACTCGGTCCGCCGCATGCGCGGGCGCCCACTTCAAGTACTTTGCACTGAAAGCTTGCAGTGCAGCTGTTATTACTCACCATGTTATTCAGATCATAGTTTAAGTCAGATAAGTTTTTACTTTGCTCATTTGACGTCACAGTACTAGCACAACCACTTAGTAGTAAAATGCTGCTAGCAATGCTTAAAATTGATAGTTTAATTGCCGATGGTAAACAACTCATAACGTTATCCTTAAAATGCACTTACCGCTGAACCTTCAAGTTTAACACATTTATTTTCAACACACTGCGTGCTTGGCGTTGTTAAATGCTGACAAATGCTCATCATCCCTTTTTGTGAATTATAACTACTTTCAAGCTTAGTAATTTTGTCGCTAAGGGCTGCTACTTGTTTTTCAGACGCTGATTTTGTTGAATACACAACAAAGCTACTTGGCCCGCCACACGCGCGACTGCCTACTGCACTTATTCTGCATTGAGTGCTGGTATCACATTGCTTATCTGTAATTAGCGTATTTAATTCGGCTTTAGCTGTTTTTATATCGTCTATTGAAACGTTTTTTAAATCAGCTTTTGGTATTTTTTCAGCAACTACGTTCTTTTTAGTATTTTCTTGTAATTGAGTGTTTTCTTTTAGCTTTTGTAGCTCTTGCTTTGGTGCTTCAGCTTCTGAGGTTATTGTTACTTGCTGCGTTTCAGTTGGCGTTTTATCTAAGCATGCAGTTAAACAAAGTGGTAAAAGTATGGCTAACAATGGGGTACGCATAACAAACCTTGATAGTGATGAAATATTCATCACTATCATACACGGTGCATTTTTTACGGCAATAAAAACTATATTATCAAGTAATTAAAGCCGTGAAAAATATCGTTTATTAAAGTCCCCCCTGCGTTAGTTTGGTGGGATTAAGTAGCTTTTCGAGTTCACTGCGTGGTAAATCGGTTTCTTGTTCGGCTACATCAATAATAGGGCGGGCTTCCTTATAAGCCTGCTTTGCTATTTTTGCTGCTTTTTCATAACCGATCACCGGATTGAGCGCAGTCACTAAAATTGGATTTTTAGCGAGTGCTTTATCTATATTAGGCTTATTTACTTTAAAGCTGGCAATGGCTTTATCGCCCAATGCTTGTGCGCTATTGGCAAGTAATTCTATGCTTTGCAAAATATTATACGCAATGACTGGCAGCATAACGTTTAGCTCAAAATTACCCGCTTGGCCTGCTACTGTAATGGTCGCGTCGTTACCGATTACTTGTGCGCTTACCATGGCTGCGGCTTCTGGTATTACCGGATTTACCTTGCCAGGCATAATAGACGAGCCCGGTTGAAGTGCTTCTAGCTCTATTTCGCCTAAGCCCGCAAGTGGTCCTGAGTTCATCCAGCGTAGGTCGTTCGCTATTTTCATTTGTGCTACAGCGAGTACTTTTAATTGCCCCGAAAGCGCTACTATGGCGTCTTGTGAGCCGATGTTATAAAAAAAGTTACTACTAGGCGTAAATCTAATGCCTACATTGGCACTCAGGTTTTCTGCAAATTTGGCTGCAAACTTAGGGTCTGCATTTATTCCTGTTCCAACAGCTGTACCGCCTTGTGCCAGTTCGCATACACGCTCTAAGCTATGTCTAATTCCTGCTGCGGCATGGTTAACTTGTGACTGCCATGCACTTAGTGTTTGATCAAATGTAACAGGCATTGCATCCATTAAATGCGTACGGCCCGTTTTAACTATATGGCCTACTTCAGCTTTTTTCTTTTCTAGGCTTTGCGATAAGTTTTCAAGCGAAGGAAGTAATTCATACACTACATTTATTGCGCTACTGAGTGCGATAGCAGTAGGGACTACATCGTTAGAACTTTGCCCCATGTTTACATCATCATTAGGGTGAATGCTTTCACTGCCTAATCGGCTAGCAAGCGTTGCAATAACTTCGTTGGCATTCATATTTGAGCTTGTGCCCGAACCGGTTTGAAAAATATCAACGGGGAAATGCTCAACATGCTCGCCATCAATAATACTTTGACAAGCTTGCTCAATAGCACTTGCTTTGTCTTTACTTAAATGGCCAAGCTCGCAGTTACTTTGCGCAGCAGCTTGTTTTATATAAGCCAGTGCAGTGATAAATTGCTTTGGCATAGATAAGCCACTAATGGCAAAGTTATTAACTGCTCGTTGTGTTTGCGCCTGATAGAGCGCATCAGTAGGTACTTGTAGCTCGCCCATGCTGTCTGATTCTGTTCTAAAGTTGCTCATAAGTGTGCTCCTTAAAAAGGGTTGAATTCGTGACTAAGAATACGAGCTTCACGCTCAAGTATTAAAAATTGTGCAGTATTGTTATGCACCTTATAAAACCGTTTTAATGCTAATAATGGTTTGTATAGCTGCTCTAAACATTGTTTACGAATAGCATTATGTATAAGAGGGTCGCACATTTTGTTCATAATTTCATGGTGTGTGCGCCTAAGATAAAACTCTTGAAGCAAGGGATTATGTTGTTGCTCAAATTTTTTGGCGACGTTAAGGGCGGTTTCTATGTAATCGGCAACGAGCATGGGTGCATGCAGGCCAGGTCTTAAGCAATGACAAGAGAGTTCTTGATGGTAACGATGCTGGGCATAATTTGAAGACATAAAAAAACCGATTCAAGTTAACGATAATAGTTATCATTACATTTAATCGGTTTCAGTGTAAACAGTTATTATAAAAATTATTTGCGATACTAATTTGAGTATTAATTGTAGCCAAGAATAAATATCTGATCTGTTTCATGTTTGGTCATCGCCTGTTGATTATGTTTAGGGTGCGAAAGTAAATCGATTACTGTAGCTCTCATATCAACGGCGTAACTATGATCGTCGGTGGTTTTTTCGGTTATAGCAATGGCCGCGTCTACAGCGGTATAAGGGGGTATATGCATAATTTTATCCTTTGAAATTTAATATAAGTTAAACCCTTTAGTGGGTTAACAATATAAAAGCATATTACGTACCAACCATAATGAACCAGCTCAACCATATGATAGTTATAGTATTTAAAAATTAGCTTTTTTTCATCACGACAAAATAAGCTAAATTTGCTTTACTGTTGTGCATTAATCTACAATTTTGGTGCACAGTAATGACAAAGCCATTTTCACAAGCCTGTGAAAACAATAAAACCTCTATTTTAGAGCAATTAAAGGACGTATTAAAAAATACTAAAACAGTACTCGAAGTCGGATCAGGAACAGGCCAACATAGTGTGTTTTTTGCAGAGCAATTACCACATTTACAATGGCATACAAGTGATCGCGCTATAAACCACGAAGGGATTAATTTATGGCACCGCGAAGCTAATTTAACTAATTTACATGCACCACTTGAGCTTGATTTAAATAATGAATGGCCTGTAGATAAGGTTGACGCTATTTATACTGCAAACACATTTCATATTGTAAATTGGCAATTAGTTGAACGTTTTTTTGATGGTGTTAAACGTCACTTAAATAGCGACGGTATGTTGTGTATTTACGGACCATTTAAGTACCAAGGTGAATTTACCAGCCCAAGTAATGATGACTTTAGTGCCTTTTTAACAGAGCGCGATCCGTTAAGTGGAATAAGAGATTTTGAAGCAGTTGAACAACTAGCTAAGCAAGCAGGGCTTACGCTTATTAGCGATACTGCCATGCCTGCAAATAATCAGTTACTCGTTTTTAAACGGCAGTAATGAGCTACATTGCTCTTTATATATATCAATATGGCCGCGTTCACGCTTTAAGTAGTCGCTTATTGCATTACTGAAATCGCTATCAACAATATGGTGAGCAGAGTAGGTAAGTACGGGTTCAAATCCGCGTGCTATTTTGTGCTCACCTTGTGCTCCCGAATGAAAGCAGCTGAGTTTATGCTTTATTGCAAACTCAATACCTTGGTAATAGCACAGCTCAAAGTGAAGCGAATCTACTTCCTCACTTGCTCCCCAGTAGCGCCCATAAAGTGTATTCTCACCTACTAAACTAAGTGTTGCAGCAATCACGTTGTCGTCTTTTTTGGCCAGCATAATAACGAGGTTATTAGCCATTAATGCATGTAAAAGCGTAAAAAACTCCATATTTAAATAGCCCAAATGACCAGATCGCTTTAAGTAGGTACGCTGATAAAACTCACAAAACAATTGCATTATCTCGGGCGTAATTTGCGTTCCTTGCAGCCATTCAATATCAATATTTTGTTGCGCTATTTTAGCTCGCTCTTTTTTAAGTGACTTACGTTTTCGTGAGTTAAGTATTTGCAAAAAATCGTCAAAGGTTTCAAAACCTTTATTAAACCACTGAAATTGCACACCCACTCTTAGCATGGCATGTTGCTCAGTTAATGATGTTGCTTGGGCTTGGTCGCAAAAATTAACATGCCACCCCGACCACCTTTGCTCAGCACTGTGTATATTAAGTTGCTCTGTAATGTACTGATACACCGCATTTGGATTCGCGTGCTCGATAGCAATACGCTTGCCTTCAATAGGGCTAAAGGGAATGCCAGATAGCCATTTGGGATAATATTCTAAACCGTGTTTTTCGTATGCCTCAGCCCATGCCCAGTCAAATACGTACTCGCCGTATGAATGACTTTTTAAATACCCAGGTGCAAGCGCAATGAGCGTATCATCTTCAAAAATAGCGAGGTGATGGGGCTGCCAACCGCTTTTTTGTGTTACGCATTGGCTTTGTTCAAGGGCATATAAAAAAGCATGTTGAGTAAATGGTTCATCACCAAATAAACGTTGCCACTGCGCCTGAACAATCTCATTAATACTGCTAAACCATTGGTGCGAAAACGTTCCCATGACTACTTACCTTGTAGTTGTTCTAAGCTGTTCTACGTTTTTAATAAACGTACTAATTTGCTTTTTAAGCTCGGTAAAATGAGGATTATAAGTTAAGCGTTGTAAAGCCGGATAGTGTTTTAAGTTGGCGCTTGTGCGCTCTCCTAGTTGTGGATTTTTTGTTGTTTTACATGTTTTGTACAGGGACTCGTCGTTAATAAAGCTGCCACAATTACGATAGGTTGCGTTAATCCCATAATGTGGATTTTGCGGTGAGTTAACAATAGCAATATGCGATATACCATGAACTTTTTTACACTGAGGCGATGTGCATTGCGGGTTATTTACTGTGTAGTCACTAGCAAAGTCTGGCGGTAAAATATCAGTGCTTCCATAAAGTACTAAAGTATCGAGCGGCTTATATTTTACTGAATTATCTTTGTGTAACGCACTTAATAATTTTAGCGTGGCACGCGTATCTATCGTGGTATCAATATCGCTAAGTACACTAAAAATAGGTAATTTAAGTGCAGAGCGTTTGTTTAAGCTACTTACGCTTGCAAGTGACATAGCATAGTACGACGCGGCAGCTGCATTTAAAGGAAATGATTCATACTTAGCAAAGTCTACATCGGCGTCTTTATCTATCCAATTAACAAAGGGTATGTCATCAATCCACTTTGCTATCCAGCCGTACTTATTATGTGGCTCGGAGCCTGGCGAATAAAGCATAAGCGCTTTAATTTTGGGTGAAACAGTGTGCTTGGTTGCGTAATAAATAAGTAACGCTGCACCGGTAGAGTAACCTGCGAGTATCACCTCATCAAAGTCTTGCACCGAGCGTTTAATACCGTATTTTATTGCCTGTTGCCATTGGCTAACCTCTACACTGAGTAATGCACTTGCGGCGCTTCCATGTCCTGGTAATAAAATAGTACGCACAGTATAGCCTTGTTGATAATACACTTGTGCTAAATCGTGATACGTAAAGGGTGAGTCAGTTAGCCCGTGAATTAGTAGTGCAACTTTATTGCTGTTTGGATGCGTAAGCTCAAAAGGGGCAATAATATCTGCAATAGTAGGGTCAGGTTTTCGCGTACCTTGTGTTACTAATTGCTGGTACGTTTGTGTAATAACAGGGCATGGCATATCTGCACGTGGATTGGTTTTATTTATATGTTTATATGCAAAATCTAAGTAATCGTTAAATGGTAAAAGTGCGTGGTAATTAAAGCGCTGGTGGTTGTGCTCTTTTTCAAAGCGTAATAAGCCTTGTTGCTTACTTTTTGTTATAAATTTAAAGTCGCTCGCCTGCGAGATACAGTTTTGAGCGACAGCAATATGCGAAAAAACACTTAAAACAAAACCAAAAGCGACTCTTAAAACTATTCTTAAAATTAAACCACTATTGTTCATTAACTTCTGCATATTGGACAAGACACTCGGTTAGCTTAATGAGTTCAAGCGGTTTTGCAAGGTGCTGGTTAAATCCAACGGCTTGTGCATGTGCTTTATCCTCTGGCATAACGTCGGCAGTTAAAGCAATAATCGGGAGCTCTTGTTCAGTTTTAAACTGGCGGATCAGTGCCGTTGCTCTATAGCCATCCATTACAGGCATTTGGCAATCCATAAGCACTAAGTCAAAATGCTGCTTTTTAACTATATCAACGGCCAGTTCGCCATTTTCTACTATATACGGCACAATTCCTAATGAGCCAAGCATCGCTTTAATAACCATTTGATTTACTGGGTTATCCTCTGCGACCAAAATATCTAGCGAAGTAATATTAGTATTATCAAATGTAATAACATGTTCTTTTTTAGGTTCTGTTGTTTCTAATCGCATTGAAAATGTAAAAGTAGAGCCTTTATTTATTTCACTTTTAAGTGTTATATCAGCCCCCATTAATTGGCTTAACTCTTTCGCTATGGTTAAGCCAAGGCCTGTACCACCAAACTGCCTTGAGGTAGAACTATCCGCTTGGGTAAATGCGTTAAATAATTTTTTATGTTGGCTTGGTTTTATACCTATGCCGGTATCACTAACGGTTATAACTAGCTGTACTTTATTGGCGGCGGTAAACTCTGTTTCTATGTTTAAAGTAACGCTGCCTTGGCTTGTAAATTTAATCGCGTTGCTACATAAATTAAGTAATATTTGCTCAATTCGCATAGGATCACCAATAAACCAGGTATCAACAGGTAGCTTTGAATTAACTTGCCATTTAATACCTTTGTTAACTGCGCTTTGCTCAAACATGTTGTTTATACGTGTTATTAAAGCACCTAAGTCGAATGCAATAGATTCAATAACTAACTTTTGGGATTCTATTTTTGATATATCAAGAATGTCATTAATTAAGTTTAATAAGCTTTTAGATGCTGAGTTTATTTTATCTAAATAGCCAATGAGTGTATTTGCATTGTCTTTTTCTCTAGCAAGTGAAGAAAAACCAATAACGGCGTTTAATGGTGTTCGTATTTCGTGGCTCATATTCGCTAAAAATTGGCTTTTAGCCTGATTAGCTAAATCGGACTGCTTCTTTGCTTGTGCGAGTGAGTGAGTACGCTCTGCAACTTGACGTGTAAGTGCGATTTGTTGCTGATTAAACAGCAGTAAAACCATTAAAATTAAAGAACATACGGCAACTTGAAGTATGAGTAATAATAAAGTTAGTTGACTATTATGTTGTGTTAAAAAGCTTTCTTTAAGGGCTAGTTTTACAATCCATTTTTGCCCTGCAAAGTCCACATCAAACGACATTAAGCGGCTGCCTTTAGCTTGCTGAACATTTTGAGAGTAATTACTATAAAACGGCGGAGTGTTTGTATCTTCGTATATACCAATCGAAAACATATCAGACTGTTCTTTAGAAATTGCCTGCTCAATAATACTACGCACTAAAAATACACCAGTGGCATAGCCTTTAATTGTTTTTTCATCACTATGCTGGGAGTACACAGGGGCAAATAATAAATAGGCTGGTTTAGGTTGTTTGGTTTGCACTAACTGAATTATTTTAGTTCCTACTGGCATGTACTTTATAGCGGGGTTAAGCAGAGAGCTTTTTCGATCAGGGTTTGAAAATACATTAAAGCCAATAGCTTTTTGATTACCATTAAAAGGAGCTATGTATTTTACTATCACAAGGGGATCGCTACTTTCAAGAGGTTCGCCAACTACATCAATATCTAAATGATAAATGTTTGATATTTCTTGGGCAAAGACGTCGCGTTGATCTTGAGGTATTTTTGCGTTCCACGATAAGGCGTTAATAAATGCGTGCTGAGTTAGTAACTGGCTAGCATAAGAATAAAAATCTTGCTGGCTTAGCATGGGAGATGACTGTACCTGACTTGCTAGGCTCTGCACTGCAATAATACTACGATTTGTATATCTATAAAGGCTGTTTTCTATAACATGGACTTCACGTTCAGCAATTTTAATAGTGTTTATACGATTTTCTTGATCGTATAACTGCGTTGTTACCGCGACTGATAAAAATAAAATAGAGCATACTGCAATTGTCGGAAACGCCGATATATTATGTTGATTAGACTTTTGTGGTAATAAAGAAAGTAAAAGCGGAGTCGCAATTAATACTCCTAATGTATCACCAAGCCACCAGTAAGTAACATTCTTCCAATGATTATCAACACTGTAAACCGAGTTGAATTGGCTTAAGGCAAATACGCCAAAGTTAGCCGAAATTAAGCTGACCAATATTGCTATGACAAGGATAAAGTAAATTATATTTTTGCGCTTTTTAAAGCGCAGCGGGTGCCCAAGCCAATACTTTAAAAGAGCTGCGCCGACCATTGCCTGTATAACAACACCAAAGGCGATATACATAGCCTCGTTAAATGAGTTACCGACCAGGACTAGCTCATGAGCTGAACTATCAAAAATATTTAAATTAAATGCAATTGCAGCTACAAATAAAGGCGGGATAAAGCGCCACCACCAAATATAACAACCGACCAAAGCTATACCAGCAGGTAACCAAATTGGAATTATTTGCGAATTAAAAGCAAGTTTAGTGAGTGCTATACCTACTAAAAAATATGCTAAAGCAAACATGATGTAAAAAATAATAGAATGATTTTTAGAGTTAAAATTTTTCACATAAGGTCCAAGCAATTATTATTATCGTTTTGAAATATCAGTATAGCTAACAGTAAGTTATTTGGGTTATTTTTATAATGGTAACTGTTTTTTGCTAAATGATTGTTTAAGCACAACTGTTGATTCTATATTTGCGATACAACTTAAGCCACCTAGTTGATGTTTTACAAATGTTTCGTAGCTCTCAAGATCATGTGCAATTATTTTTAATAAATAATCATAGCTCCCTGATATTACACAACACTCTAATACATGTGGTAATTTTTCTACATGTTGCTCAAATTGCTCTGCAGCACTTACCGAGTTTTGGCTTAATCGCACAAACGCATATACCAACACATTAAGGTTAAGTGCTTTAGGGTTTATGGCGGCGTGGTAGCCGGTAATAATGTTTTCTTGCTCTAACTTTTTTATACGTCTTAGGCAAGGTGTATCCGATAGGTTAATACTACTGGCCAAGTCTGAAACCGACATACGAGCTTGGCTTTGCAGTGCAACGAGTAATTGCTGATCTTTTTTATCTAACATAGTTGTCGGCTTTTATTAATTATTTTTATATTTGTAGTGATTATTGCTAAGTATTGCAGTTTTTACTAATTTTTTTGGCGTTTTACCCTCATTGAACTCTGTTAGCATTTAACTATAAAAATAATAGAGCACAACAATGAACACACATACCGCTATTTTCGATCACTGGATACGAACAGAGTTTGTCACTTTAAATAGTGAATTAGAGCAGCTTTATTGGCAGCAAACCGATAAAGCAAATGTAGAAGGGGTAGGCGAGGCCTTAAAGCAACAGTTAGAAAAAGAAGGCAACGTATTAATTAGCAATTTATTAGCCGAGGGAAACACAGATCAAGGCTTTGATAGCGCTTTTGACTTACTCGGTAACGTAGGATTATTTATGGCAGCGTGTAGGCGCCATGAAATTACTGAGCCAAGCAGAGAAACCACTTCACCGCTAATAGAAGCCTCAGCGCTTGCTATGCATATAGGCGCATCTATTGGCGTAACCCCTCGTTTTGCTACCGCCCACTTAACTACTCATAACAAAGCACTTAACGGTATTTATAAACGATTTACCAATTTACCTGATGAAAAGCTGTTTCTTGATTATAACACTCAAGGCATTTTGGCCTACAAACGGGCAAGTGATGCATTATTAAAAATATTGCCGTTAGGTATTTCACATCCCTTGTGTGGTGAGTTATTAAAAGTAGCTAAACAAGCGCTTATAGATGTAATTGAGTCAAACAATGCACTTTATTCTGAGCTCGATACAGATCGCTTTTTTAACTGCGTTCGCCCTTATTATAAACCGTACCGTGTAGGTAAAGAGGTTTACAGAGGGGC
The DNA here is from genome assembly GCF_014163655.1 of Pseudoalteromonas sp. SR45-1. Lineage (NCBI taxonomy): Bacteria > Pseudomonadati > Pseudomonadota > Gammaproteobacteria > Alteromonadales > Pseudoalteromonadaceae > Pseudoalteromonas > Pseudoalteromonas sp. SR45-1. Next base: position 21,558 of record NZ_JACJDR010000018.1, read on the forward strand.
AAATGCTGGTGACTTTGCAGGTATTAACGTGATTGATATGCTGTTAGGGCTGTGTAGTGCAAACGAGCCTAGTTACTCGCAAATGCTGGTGGATAAGTTTTTATATATGATGCCAGAGGATCAACAAATCCTGCGAGAAGCCATGCGTATGCAAAGCTTTATGGATGACTTTTTACAAGCAGAGCAATATAAAAATACAGATTGGTTTAAAAGCCACGCAACGTTATTTATCCAAGTGTGTAAATTACATGGCGACACCGCAGTCGGTCATCATAATCAACTGGTTGAAAAGTTTATTGCTCAGCCTTCAAAAAATATGCAACAGCAGCATATGAGCAAGGTAACAGCAAGTGGTCCGCCGCTTAATGTGTTACTTGATTCGCTCGAAAAATTAAGAGATAGGCGAGCCAGTGCCAAACGCGACGATATAAAAACACGTTTTGACGATCTAAATACACTTAAAGAATGGGTTAAATAGCATGCTTAAAAATGATTTTTGTATGGCTGATGGCTGTTATTTACTAAACCACTCGGTAGGGCGTCCTCTTAAAAATACGCAGCAATATTTATCACAGCACTACTTTTTACCGTGGGAGAGCTCAAATAAAGAACCTTGGCAACAATGGCTGCCCGCAGTTGAGCAATTTACTACCGCGCTTGGTAAGTTATTTAATGCGCCTAGTTCGCAGTTTTGTCCTCAGGTTAATTTATCAAGTGGCTTAACAAAATTGCTTATGTCGCATCCACGGCTACAGCAAAAAAATTGTAAAGTGCTTATGGCGCAAAGTGATTTTCCGAGTATGGGTTTTGCAATGCAAAAAGCGTTGCCAAAGTGCGCGCAAATCATATTTATACCTGAGCACGAAAACCTAACTGATATTAGTGTTTGGCAGCGTTATATAACCGCCGACATCGATTTAGTTTTTATAAGTCATGTATATTCAAATACAGGTGTACAGGCGCCTGTGTACGATATTGTAGCTATAAGTAAATTTACCAATAGTTTATCAATAGTTGATGTTGCTCAGTCAGCGGGTGTTATACCGCTTGATTTAAGCGTGCTCGATGCGGACTTTATGATTGGCTCGAGCGTTAAATGGTTATGTGGTGGCCCAGGTGCAGCTTATTTATGGGTTAACAAAAATCAAATAGAGTATTGTGAGCCTAAAGATGTGGGTTGGTTTTCGCATCAAAATCCATTTGAGTTCGATATTAACCACTTTGAATATAACGCCAGTGCGCTCAAGTTTTGGGGTGGCACCCCTTCTGTAGCGCCTTATATTATTGCCGCAAATAGTATTACCTACTTTGCAGAGCTAACAGCTCACAAGGTAAGGGTGCATAACTTAGCGATGCTTACGCTTATTCATGAGCAACTAAGCGAATATGTTGTATCACCTATGAGTGGTGATAAATGCAGCGGGACTGTTATTTTGTTTTTTAACAAGCAGCAAGACCATGTACTTACAGAGCTTAATAAAGCGAAAGTCAGTGTAGATGCTCGCAAATTTGGAATACGAGTATCGCCACATATTTATAATACTCAAGAAGACGTTGCGCAATTTATTTCTATAGTAAAACGAGCGCTTAAGGGTTTTGGCTAAGCTGCTGCTTTCTTTGCTTTAATGACTCTATTTTTTGCTGCGTTTGACTAATTGATGCGTCGTAGGCTTGTTTTAATGAATTTGTTTTAGTTGCGATAGCATCAGCAATAGACGAAGCGCCTAAACGATTGGCCTTATCTTGGGTCATATAATCTATTTGTTGTTTTTTAGCTGCGTATTCTTTTTGGCTTTGTTCAATAGATAGCTCAAGGCGCTTTATTTCACGCTCTATTTGCTGAACCTCTAAGTAGTCATCAACAGAGGTATCGGTAATACCTTTACCGGGCGTAGAGCTTTTATATGCTTCAATTACATTTATATCTTTTAGAGTAATAACTTGTGCATCTTTAGCGCAAGGCGTTTGGCTAAAAGTAGGAACGCCCTTAATTACACACTTATACACTGTTGTACTTTGTGCCAAGGTAAAAAATGGTGCTGCCGCGCAAAATGATAGCAATATGAACCGGATCATAGCTAAACCTAAAAGTGGCTAAAGTTGTGTTAATAATGCCCTAAGTTATTACTAGGCACAATTTGTTTAGTTTTTATAAATTTTAGGCACAAAAAACCACAATCAAGTGGTTTAAATTACGTATGGTCCAGAGGGAGGGATAGACTTGCTTACATCCATGTAATCAATCGCTACGCGACGCTTGCAGCGGCCTAAAATATTCCAGACATTTTGTCGAACCATGTCGAGGGTTCTCACCCTCCCAATTTAGTATCGGTGTTAAATTTTAGGCACAAAAAAACCACAATTAAGTGGTTTAAATTAAGTATGGTGGAGAGGGAGGGATTCGAACCCTCGATAGAGCTACAAACTCTATACTCCCTTAGCAGGGGAGCTCCTTCGGCCACTCGGACACCTCTCCAACGCATAACCGGTTGTATTGATGGAATAAAAAAAGCCACCAATTAAAATATGGTGGAGAGATAGGGATTTGAACCCTAGATGGGCTATAAACCCATGCCGGTTTTCAAGACCGGTGCATTCGACCACTCTGCCATCTCTCCGTGACGCAGAATAATACTTAGGTGATACCGCTGTGTAAATAGCAAAATGACTGTTTGCCTAAAAAATATACGTAAATGAGGTTTTTTTTGTAAATAAGGGGAAATTAAGGCAATTTTTAATAAAATAAATAGGTTGCAGCAAACAATGGGAGCTAAATAAGTGACTTCATTTAGTGGTTGAGTGTTCGCTGCACCGAAAAATAATCATGGTTGGGTGATTATTTATATTGAGCTGCACCGCTAAGTGCTAGTCTTTTACCAATCGTGTTAAGTTTAGCTAACATTCTTGCTTTACGGTTAGTTGGTTTAACGGCTACTTGCGCTACTGCTGTTTGATTTAATGTATTAATTGGTTTCATTATTTTGCTCCGGTCGTATCTGTTGAAATCGCGTGCATTTTGCACGTTGTTTGATTAAAAATACAACGATAAAAATTGAGCCTGAGGGATTAGTTAAACTAATCTGAATTGATTTTATTAATATGCGATTCAGTAAGTTGCATTACTGTTTTTGCATAGCTATTTATATGACGGTTGGTTTTAACCCCTTTGATGTTGGGGTTTTTGGTTTTTTAATTTATTTTTATGCATTTTATACAATGTTTTTTGATTATTTATTCAGATTAAAAAAATTTAATTAAACGTTTGTTATCTCACTCTAAAATACATTGCTGGAAACAAAAGCTTGTCACTACTTATAATTATTAAACCAAGTATCAAAAAACAGAGCCAAAAATCATTGGCATGGCTTAAAAATATCTGTAAAAAACGCAGCTTTTCTTATTGTATATTTACTACAACGGGAAGCTTTGACGATGACTGCGCTCAAATAAGGTTGTTACTGAGTAAATTTCCCAAAGTAGTTGCACTAGGTGGCGATGGTACATTGAACTTGGCGGTTAATGCACTAATAGGGAGCAGCTGTTCGTTAGCATTATTACCTTGCGGTACAGGTAACGATTTCTCCAGAGGGTTTAATTGCAAAGAAGATGATTGGCGAAAGGCATTATTTAATACACCGACAGCAATTGATATAGGAAAAATTAATAGCCGCTATTTTATTAATATTGCAGGGGTAGGATTTGATGCTCATGTGATTAAAACTATTAACGATAAAGCTAATTTTTCATCTTTTGATTACAGTTGGACGAGCATTAAAGAGCTATTTTATTATCAAGCTCAGCAGTTACAAGGTACGTTTAATAACGATGCTCGGCAGTATCAAAATTTAATTACTGTATTTGCTAATCATAAGTACTTTGGTGGCGGGCTAAAAATAGCGCCAAAAGCAGATTTAACTGATGGCCAGCTTGAGTGTTATCAAATGCGATCGGGTGGGCTTTTTTATAATGTAATAAGCTTTATTAAGTTATTTTTTAAGCGTCATGAGTATATAAAAAACCTTACCTATAGTCGCTTAAATACAGCTTCCATAAAAACTGAAGGGTTATTGATTGAAGCAGATGGTGAGCTGATAGGTAAAACTCCTGCAGTTGTTAGTGTGTATGGACAGGTCTTACTTTTTCATATGCCAATAAAAAAGCGCCTTCAGTAAAGTAGGCGCTTTTGCGTTAGTTGCGTTAATAACGCGTCTAACTGGGGACGGAGCCACTTTTAGCTATTGCTCTATTAGCTAAAAAGGCGTTAATTCGTTTTGTTGGGGTAAGCACAATGGCGTTACCTAATAGCACTAAGCTAAACCCTGCAAAGGTATTTGCGTGCCATTCAAAGCCTTCAAAAAAGCTACTCAGTGTTACTGCCACTAATGGGAATAAAACAATAACGTAGCTGGCTTTTTCAGGGCCTATATTTTTTAGTAGTGCAAAGTAACAACCAAAAGCGATTACTGTGCCAAATATTGATAAATAAAGTAATGATAACCAGTAGCTAGTTGGGGCGTTTAAACTAAATTGCACATCGTTCATTAATACATATAAAGCTAAGCCTATAGCACTATATAACATGCCCCATGCATTGCCCTGCAATACGCCAATTTGCTTACGAGAATTACGAACGCTTATCATGTTGCCCAATGAAGCCACAAAGGTGCCACCAAGGGCAAGTAGTAACCCGACCAATGCACCGTTACTTAAGTCGAACTGCTGTAACTGTGGCCAAAACAGACACGTAATACCTAATACAGCGAGTGCGGCACCGGTATAAATTCGTTTTGAGATAGGTTTACCAAAAAATAGTCGAGTGTTAACTATGTTCATAACCAGCAATAGTGAAAAGGCGATAGAGGTCATAGCGGAGGTTAAGTAATTTTGTGCCCAGTAAAGCATTAAGTAATTTAAGGCAAAATTACAAATAGCCAACAAAGCAAAAAAGCCATGATCGATTAATGAAAAGCGCATATCCGGTTTTTTGTACGCTACATATAACCACATTAAAAGTGCTGCAATAGCAAAGCGATAAAATAACGATAGCTCTACCGCAATATCACCTAGCTGAAATTCGATGGCTAACCAAGTAGAACCCCAAATTAAAACGGTTGTAATGTATAGCGCTGCACTTTTCATGGTTACTCTCCAAAGCCCGATTGAATGGCTATTTTAAGACCTGTCTGTATACTTACCATATACAGAAAAGTAAAAATGTAACCTATACAGATTTGGATGCGTGATGATAAGACAAAAAAATAGCCAGGGGCATGAGTTTCTATATCAGCAAGTTATTCAGTTGATCAGAGATATGAGCGCCCAGCAGGTTTTACTTCCTGGCGAAAAACTTCCATCACTGCGTAAAATGGCAGATAACTTAAACATTAGTATTCCGACAGTGAAGCAAGCTTATCAAACACTTGAAGATCAGGGGTTAGTAGAGGCACGTGAAAAATCAGGGTATTTTTTAAAAGTCGTTAGCATGGCGCATAATTTACCTAAGCGAGTTAAATTAAGTCGCGAACCTGTTGTGGTAAATAAACAAGCCTTAATAGAGCAGGTATACAGTGCGATTCATCAAGCTAATGTAGTTCCTTTTGGTATCGCTAATCCAATTGCTGCTGCACCCACCGATAAAGCACTCGCCAGAAACATGCGCCGTGTAATGACAATTGCGGGCAGTAAAGCTATTAACTATGGACCAACAGATGGGTTTGTACCGCTGAAAAAGCAATTGGTGCATCGCTATTTAGATTTTGGTATTGGCATAAATATGGACGAGCTTGTGATCACCAATGGTGCGCAAGAAGCCATGGCTATTGCACTTAAGTGTGTGACAAAGCCAGGCGATGTAGTTGCCATTGAGACGCCTTGTTATCACGGGATTATAGAGCTAATAGAGAGCTTAGGCCTCAAAGCGCTCGAAATACCATTGTGCCCAGATAATGGCATTTGGTTGAGCGATTTAGAACGTGCTTTAAACGAGCATGATATAAAAGCGTGTTTATTCTCGACTGCAATTAGTAACCCTGTGGGCAGCTTTATGCCTGATACGAACAGACAGCAGCTGGTGGAGCTACTTGAAAGTCATGACGTAGTGCTTATTGAAGATGACGTATATGGCGATTTATATTTTACGGCAAAACGAGGCACACCTGCTTTAGCGTACTCTAAAAAAGGATTAGTGATTAGTTGCTCATCTTTTTCTAAAACGGCAGCGCCGAGCTATCGTGTAGGTTGGTTAGTTGCGGGTAAATTTGCAACGCAAGCAAGGCGATATAAAAGAGCACTAAGTTGCTCTGCTTCGTTAATAAACCAATGGACGTTATCTGAGTTTATTGCCAGTGGTGAGTACGACCGAAATTTAAAAGTACTTAGGCAACGCCTGCGCGATAACAAAGAGCGTATGCGATGGTGCTTACAACAAGCTATGCCAAAAAACACACGTATAAGCGATCCAAAAGGAGGCTGCGTTATGTGGCTAGATTTAGGAGGCGAGTACGATAGCCAAACATTGTTTTTACTTGCGCTTGAGGTTGGTATTAGTATTACCCCTGGGCTTGTTTTTTCGGCCTCTAATAAATATAAAAGCTGCGTAAGATTAAGTTATGGTGTGCAATGGAACGCGCAAATTGAGCAAGCAATAGTTACATTGGGTAAGCTTACTTTATTAGCTAAAAAGTAATACCAATCTGCTTATATATGGGGTCTATTTAACGTTAAGAAAATTACGCTAGAACTAGGCAAAAGTTTTTGTATCTAGTTGTTCTAAATAAAAAAATTTTAACGACGTTATAGTGCAATTTAATTCGTTAAATTGCTCAAAGATTTATGCAGGTTGGTATAAGTTTGCGAAACACAAAAAAGCAGCATTTAAGTAAACTTAAGTGCTGCCAAAGGGATGTTAAATAACGTTTACTGTACTAATTTTGTTTAAAGCTAAATAACTGGTAACCTTCAAGCTCAGGCACTTGCATTACTAATTGCTCTTCTTGTTTTGCAATATCAGCAAAGTTTCCACATAAAGAGTTGGCACGTTCTTCAAGTGCGCTTGCATGTAGCTCTACTTTTTCTTCTATTTGTGCACCCATATTTTCCATACGTTGTTCAAAGGCATCCATATCACCGCCTGAACCAAGTAACTCAGAACCTAAAGCTACTAAAATACTGCCCATTGATTGCATTACTGCTGATTCAACCGCTGTTTCTATCTGCTGCTCAAATTGTTGTTCAAAGTTTTCGCCAAATTGATTAAAACTTTGTTGGCCCATCACAAATGTACCTTGCTGGTAAAATGTGTTTTCTACTTCGATTTTAATGTCATCCATAAGCTCAGACATATTATCAAGACCGTCAATATTAAATGCATTGCCTACTTCTTCTAATGCTACTCCGGCAATTTTAACACCCTCAAGCGCTATATTAGCTACTTCAGGTAATTGAGTGCGTAAGCTATCAGAGTACTTGGTTAGCGCGTCGCGCTGCGAACTATTCAGCGCTACAAGTTCGCCATTTACGGTTAAGTCACCATGGGTATTAAACTGCATGGTTTTATTGTTGGCGGTAAAAATTTCCAATTCGTTTGGCTTAATGCGCACATCATTTTTAAATTCGACGTTACATTCATCATTACTAAATGAAATTGCAGAATCGTTATCGTTATGAGCCATAGCGGCTGGTGAACAAATTAATGCGCTAACTAATAGTAATTTTTTCATGTTTGTTCTCTACTTTTTGTTGATGACGATTAATTAATAACAAGTTTGATGCCAGTTTTATTTTTTAATATAAAACATATGCTTAACTGTTTTTGTTTGTTTTTTAGTAAATGAAATTAATTAATAAATAACTATTTTTTAGTCAAATTGGCTAACTAATAAAAATTAATAAATTTTATTTATCGATACGATAAAAAACTCTCACTTTCCTCAATTCAAATTTAGCGCTATTTATTCACATTACTGACATGAAGACTATTTACAGTAGTCACGTGGCTTTATTTTGATGTTAATTTGCACAGCATTTTGACGTTAAACATTTTAATTTTACCGACTATTGCGATAATAAAATCCTTGGTTGGTCTCAAACACTTTATGGAGTGGGTTGTGGGTAAGACATTTAGTTACGATGCGCTAGATGACGATTTTGTTGAAGACGAGTACGAAATGCTCGGCCGTAATCAACACGATAAGAACAAGCAAAAGGTTAAAAAGAAGTTGGAAGACTACCTTGAGCAAAAACGCTTGCGTAAAAATCTAGGCGAAGATGATTTAAGCGATTACACCGATTAAATTTCACTAGTATAAATAAAATACCAATTAATATTGAGAGTTTAAATGTGCAGTTATGCGTATGTTTAAGTTTCAGTAGTATTGGCAATAAAGAGGCCTTGCGCCTCTTTATTACTTTTTAAAGCGCATTTTTAGTTTGTGCCAAAGCTTTTTGAATTGTAAGTTCTAGCTTTTCTGGTTTAGTAAAAGGTGCATAACGTTTAATTGGCGTGCCATCTGCAGCAATTAAAAATTTAGTAAAATTCCACTTTATTTTACGTGTTAAAAAACCAGGTAAAGCCGATTTTAAAAAACGAAAGACTGGGTGAGCATGCTTACCGTTTACATCTACTTTGGCCGCCATTAAAAAACTCACACCAAAATTAATTAAACACCCTTGCTCTATTTGTGTAGCGTCGCCGGGTTCTTGCTGACCAAATTGATTACACGGAAACCCTAAAATAACTAAACCTTGGCTAGCATATTTATTATGCAAAGCTTGAAGCGACTCGTATTGGTAGGTAAATCCACATTTACTTGCGGTATTAACAATAAGCACAACCCTACCTTCAAAATTACTAAAGTTAATAGGTTGACCCTGCAAGCTTGTTGCGCTTAATTGATGGAATTTGTGCATATTGGCGTCTTTTTTATTATTGTTATTGGTATTTTAACCTGAGTACAGTATTTCATAAAGTACAAAGAGTGCTCTAATTTAATATTAAAAATAGCCCCATACCGGCAAGTGTTGTGTAATAAATATTATGTGTTTTATAGGCAACAATGATGGCGACTAGTGCTGCGCTTAAATAAGGGTTTTGCCAGTTTAAGTTAATGCCATCTTCATTCAAAAACACGATAGGCACCCAAATTGCTGTAAGCACCGCAGGTGCGCTAAAGCTTAAAAATTGCTGCATTTTAGGGCCTACTTTAAACGGTAAAGCGCGGTGTAAAAATAAATAACGCGTAAAAAATGTAATGCACGCCATGAGTAAAATAGTTGTCATCATGGCGTTGCTTCCTTTTTAGCGGTTAGCCTTGCTGTGCTGTAACCTGCGGCCATTGCCAGCAGCGCTGAGCAAACAAGCCACAACTCAAATCCTGTACTTTTTAAAAGCGTTGCGCTAACACCAGCTACAATTACCGTAACGAGTGAGGCCAAATTTTTGATTCCCGGAATAACCAACGCGATAAACGTCGCGGCAATTGCAAAGTCGAGCCCTAAATTAGTTAGGTCGGGCAGCATTGTGCCCGCTACAATGCCAATTAACGTCCAAATATTCCATGCAATATAAAAGCTAAAACCAGCGCTTAATGCGTATATTAAGCGTGTTTTTGTTCTATATGCTCTTCGATGATGAGAAAACGCAAACAGCTCGTCGGTTAAAACAAAACTTACTGGTAAGCGCCAACGCATAGGTTGATCAATCACCTTATGACGCACGGCTAACCCGTATAAAAAATGCCGAGAGCTAATAATAAATGTTGTGAATAAAATTGTGAGCAATGGTGTGTTGCCCGCCATAAGTTCAATCGCAACAAGCTGTGCAGAGCCTGCAAATACTAATAACGACATTGCTTGGGTTTCAAAGGCGCTAAAACCATTTTGAATCGCTAAAGAGCCGCATAAAATACCCCAAGGAACAACGGCTAAACACAGTGGTAGCATATCTAAAAAGCCTTTTAAAATAGCTTTTTTAACTGGTTGCATGATATTTACTCTCACGGCTTGTAGAATGGCTCATAAGGATACCTTAATATTATGATGTTAAAGTAGTTAACAAATTAAATAATACTGTTTTTTTAAGGATAGGCACAATGACGACGTTAAAAGTGTGGGATGGGTTTATTAGATGCTTTCATTGGTTTTTGGTTGTAAGTATTGCAGTGCTTTATTTTAGTATTGAAGAGGGCATGATTGAGCTTCACTTTGTCGCTGGTTTTTTTACTTTAGCACTTATAGTAACACGTTTAATATGGGGTGTTATTGGTAGTAAAACCGCGAGATTAAGTGGGTTACTGCACTCTCCTCGTGCTATTTTAAAGGCGCTAAAAACACCAAGCGAATCGTTAGGCCATTCAGCACCCGGCAGCTGTATGGTGATAGTTTTTTTTATATTGATCATAACGCAACTTGTAAGTGGCTTAATGAGCAGTGATGGTATTTTAACTGACGGGCCGCTTGCTCAATATGTGTCTAGCGATACGATTGATTTTGCCAATTGGCTACATGAGCTGAATTTTGACATTTTACTTTATGCTATTGGCTTGCACGTATTGGCTATTATCATTTATAGAATAAAAGGCAAACCGCTAGTTAAGGCGATGATCACAGGCTCAAAAGAGTTAAAAGCGGATGACTCTGAGGCTAAAGTAACTAAAGCGTCTTGGCCTGCGTGGTTAATATTTATATCTTTATTGGTGTTGCTGGTATTTACGTGGGCGAAAGAGCCTTTAACTTATTTGTTTAGTTAAAAATACATTAAACCAACCTTAAAGGGTTGGTTTTTGTTTTTGGTTACATTCTTTTGTTTGATTGTTATGCGGGGTCGAATTATAATCGCCGCATTGCTGGCAAACTAGCCGAAAGGTTAGGACGCAAAGTTTCCGGTCTAAGGCTTTTTAAAAGCTATGGTAGCGGGACTACTGCATAACGTGTTGTTATGTATCACTTGCCCTCAGTGTATTTTTTGTGTATCCATAGTGTATGGATAAGATTTTGTAACTCTTAAGGTGTTGCCGTGTTTATGCATACGTCGTTGGCCTGTGGAAAGTGGTCAACAATAGGTTGCTTAAATCATCATACCCAATTATTTATTGGTGATGTGGTGAGTGTAACCTTTTACGACATGCAAGGAGAGCTGGTTAGTTTATCATTTGATTACAAGATCACCTCGCTTGAGCAAGGTGAGCCTCACGCATGGCCACGTTTAGTTGCCGAGCATATTAATGTGCATGTTCCTCTGGTTAGCGCAGGTAAAATGACCGAACAGGGTTTAATTGTAGCCTATAGAAATAATGAAATTTTTGCTTTGCAAAGCAGTGGTATATGTAAAGCACACGTCGATTTTCATTGTATTGCAAAATGCGATGAGCGTGTTGTTAAGAACCTTGATACTTATGATTACGTGTACCCTGAAAATTGTGAAAACTATAATGCGGGTACAAAGGTATTGCAGCCAAAAACTGGGCATGTATATCAATGCAGGCCTTGGCCATTTAATGAGTTTTGCCGCACGAATGACGATAATAAGTCTATGTTCGAACCCGGTGTAGGGCAAAGCTGGGCTATGGCTTGGCAGCAAATATAAAGCTTAAATTATCTTCCCAAAGGTATAGCGGTTTTAGTAATGAAGCGTTTACCGTTTTAGCCCATCCAACTATTGGATGGGCTTTTTTATTTTTATGATAAACTGCAAATCACATTATTTTTTTAATTGGTTTTGTTGTGTCTCGTCCTGTCTACTCTTTAAGTTTATTACCTAATTTCCCGATTGCTAAACAGCAAGCCCATACATTAAGTACTCATAATAAGATACGTACCGATAATTACTATTGGATGCGTGATGACGATCGCCAGGATGAGCAAGTACTTGCGCATTTACATGCTGAAAATGCGTACTGCGATGAACAGTTAGCTGCTATGAAGCCACTACAAACTACACTTTTTGAAGAGTTAAAAGCACGCATTGTAAAAGATGATAATTCGGTACCCGTTAAAGACGGGAAATACTGGTATCACTCAGAAGTTCGTGGTGATGATGAATACTCGCGTCATTATAGAAGTACGAGCATAAAGGCCGATAATAAAGAGCTTTTACTCGATGTGAATGTCTTAGCTGAAGGATTTGAGTTTTTTGAGCTGGGCGAAGTCGCACTAAGTCCATGCGAGCAGCTTATGGCTTACTCTGAAGATACTGAAGGTCGTCGTATTTATAATGTTCGCTTTAAAAGCTTAGCGACCGGTGAAATGCTACCTGATGTACTTGAAAATACAGAAGGACAAGTTGTTTGGGCTAACGACAATAAAACTGTTTTTTATGTAAAAAAAGATTTAAAAACGCTATTAGGATACCAAGTATTTAGGCATGAGCTTGGCAGCGAGCAAAGCCAAGACGTAATGGTCTACGAAGAGCAAGACAGCAGCTTTTTTATGGGACTTGGTAAAAGCCGCGATGAAAGCTTAATTATTATTGATTTAGCATCGACAGAGACCAATGATACATGGGGGCTTGATGCTAATAAGCCCACTGGCGAATTTAAAGCATTAATGCCGCGTGAAGATAGCCACGAGTTTGACGTAGATAAGCTAGGTGACACATTTTATATTGTGACTAACTGGCAAGCTAAAAACTTTAGATTAATGACGGCAACAAACGAAACAATTACTGATAAAAAACAATGGGTTGAACATACAGCTCACAGAGAAAATGTACTGCTTGAAGGTGTAGAGTTATTTAATAATTTTTTAGTATTGAGTGAACGCGAGCAAGGGCAAGCTCGATTTGTAGTTGTTAATAGGCAAGGGGATCGTATGGCACTTGAGTTTGCCGATCCTTGTTATTATGCTGCAATAGCAATGAACCCAGAGCCAGACACACGCACTGCGCGTATTTATTACTCAAGTTTAACAACACCAGGCTCTTTATATGATGTTGATTTAGCAACTGGCGAAAAAACACTACTTAAACAGCAAAAAGTACTCGGTAGTTTTAATGCGGATGACTATCAGTCTGAGCGATTAATGGTAACTGCTCGCGACGGAGTTAAAGTACCTGTATCAGTTGTTTATCGAAAAGACAGCTTTAAAAAAGATGGCTCAAATCCGTTATTTCAATACGGCTATGGTGCGTATGGCTATACGATTGATCCAAGTTTTTCAAGTTCATCGCTGAGCTTGCTCGATCGTGGTTTTGTTTATGTAATAGCACATGTTCGAGGCTCTGAAATGCTAGGTCGCGAGTGGTACGAACAAGGTAAAAAAGAGTATAAACAAAATAGCTTTAGTGACTTTATTGATGTGACAAAAGCGCTTGTTGCACAAGGCTATTGTGATAGCAGCAAGGTATTTGCCTCAGGCGGCAGTGCAGGTGGTTTATTAATGGGGGCGGTTGTAAACCAAGCACCAGAGTTGTATTGCGGTGTTGGCTGTCATGTACCATTTTTAGACGTATTAACCACGATGCTTGATGAAAGTATTCCGCTCACAACAAATGAATATGATGAATGGGGTAATCCAAATGAGCCTCAGTTTTATGATGTAATTGAAGCTTACTCGCCGTATGACAATATTCGCGCCCAAAACTATCCGAGCATACTCGTTACTACCGGTCTTCATGACTCACAAGTGCAGTATTGGGAGCCTATGAAGTGGGTTGCAAAAATGCGTGAACTTAAGACTGATAGTAATATTTTAGTATTTAAAACCGATATGGATGCAGGGCACGGCGGTGCATCAGGTCGCTTTAAAAGTTTAGAGGAAAAAGCACTCGAAATGGCCTTTTTTATTGCTTTATTAAATTAACTGCAAAATCGGAAAATTGTATTATCCTATATATAGAAGTTGATATATGTAAGGCGATATATGTTTGGTGCACATGGTGAATTTCAAATTTGTTCACAGCCCCCTCAGATGTATTTAGAATTGAAAGGGAGCTTTAATAATGAAGGCATTACGCTGTTAACTAATGGAGTTGTTCAGGAGTTGAGCACTCACCCTGAAAATACGATTAAGTTTGTGGTTGTTAATTTAAAAGAGTTTGAGCTGTTAACTTTGGATGGCCTCGATTCATTAGAGGCCTATTTTGCCGGTGTAAAAGAACGTGGCTATCAACGAGTTGATTATATAAACATTAATATCATAGCTAAAAATATGTTTGAAAAAGTATGGAAAAATAGCGATGTAGAAGTTAATTTTTATAAAGATACCGAAAGCTATTTATTAGTGCACCCAAATGACAGTTATATAAAACAGAACTGGTAACTAACATGAGTATTATAAACCGCTATTGAAAAGGGCTTATAATACTCTCTAAACACCCTTTATAGCGCCGTGAAAGGTTTAAACACATATCGTTTTTCAGCCTTACTCTATAATCGCCACTGTCAGTAGGCATCAGTTCGCAAATAGCTTGTCTTCTTACCAGCGTTGAGCGATGAATGCGAACAAACCCTTCTGGTTCTAGTTGTTGTTCAATATTTTTCATGGTTTCGCGATGTAGTACCGGCGTATTACCTTGGGTAAAATGCAGCTCTACATAGTTGCCCGCGCCATTTATCCAAATAATATCATTGATATCAATTAGCCTTACCTTACCTACATCTTTAACCACAATGTGTGATGATGGCTTTTCAGCTTGTGTGCTTTGCTGGTATTGGCGTTCGGCCGCACTTGCAATCGGGCAAAGGTGAATCAGCTTATCAAAGCATTTATCAATACGTGATGCAGTTGAATCTAATATTAAAAAATCTACAGCGCCAACTTCAAAGGCAAAACTCGCAAAATGTCCCGATTGAGCAATAATGACTAACTTCAGCTTTTTAGCAAGCTCAGTTAAATGCACTATTTGCATAGGGTCAGCTAGGTTGGTTAGTTCGTAAAACAGTACATTGTATTGATCTGTGTCTATTTGATCTAATCTATTTGTTTGAAGAAAAGATTGAGATTCAAAGTGCCGGTGATCTTGCACACGCTTTGTTAAAAATGTTGCAAACTTAGTGTTACTAACAAAAGTTAATGCATGAAAAGAAGCGATCATTATTTTATATCTCTTGCTGTATATAATAATAAAGACCGTGCTTAGCGGAAAAACTGTTATGAAAAGTACAATATATTTATAAAATAATTGTGACGTACTGATTCATCCCATAAAAGCTGCTATTCGTACCAAAGACTACGCCTCATAAATAATGCCCGTAGAGTGTTTAAATAAATCCCCTTACTGTAATCCGCGAAGTAACCATTTAGTTACAAAAATAACAATTCAGGGGAATTATATGACATTAACTAACAAAGGTAGCGCGCGATTATTTAAAAAATCGTCGTTAACAGTTGCGCTAAGCAGCGCGATACTTGCAAGCTTTTCATTTCAAGGTGTTGCAGCAGAAGATGACGAAATAACTAAAATAGAACGCGTACAAGTTACAGGTTCTCGAATTCGTTCAGCTGAGGCAATGTCATCGGCTCCTATTCAAGTTGTAGATAGTGCTGCTATTGATGCATCAGGGTCGTTAAATATTCAAGACTTATTATTAGAGAACCCTGCATTTGGTACACCAGCTATTAGCCGTACTAACTCAAACTTTAATACCGCAAGTGCGGGTGTTGCTACTGTTGATTTACGTAATTTAGGCTCTAACCGCACATTGGTTTTAGTGAATGGTCGTCGTTATGTATCAGGTGTACCAGGTAGCTCTGCTGTCGATTTAAATACTATTCCGAGTCAATTCATCGAACGTGTTGAAATTATGACAGGTGGTGCTTCATCTGTTTATGGTTCTGACGCTGTTGCTGGTGTAGTTAACTTTGTACTAAAAGATGATTTTGAAGGTATTGAATTCGAAGGCCAATATGGTGAATCAAGCGAAGGCGATGATGAATCACGCCAATTTAACTTTACCTCAGGCTTATCAAGCTCAGATGGGAAAGGGCACGCGATGTTCCATCTTGGGTATTCTGATCAAGGTGCTGTTTTTTCACGTGACCGTGACCGCTCGGCAGTAGACCAATTTTCAGGTATCTTCTTTGAAGATGATCCAGTAGCAAACCCGGGCTCTGTATTTGATGCTGTAAGCCCATTTTTATCTTCATTTCCGCCACAGGGTCGCTTTAGCGCTGGGGATGAAACATTTACGTTTAATGATGCAAACACCCTACAAAACTCGTTTAGTACTAACGGTGGCGATGGCGTAGCTGCAAATGGTTTTAACCGAAGTAGCGTACGTACGATAGCGATACCTACAGAACGTTACTTATTTGCCTCAAATGGTAGCTACGAGCTAAGCGACAAGCATAGCTTTTTTTATGAAGGTACTTACGCTGCAACAACAACCGTTTCTGAATTAGAGCCATTTCCTTTTGCCTCTGACGACATCTATGCAAATGGCCAAGTACCAATTGAATTTAATGTAAACGGAGAAATATTGCGTAACGCATTTGTACCTGATGATATATATAACGCAGCAACCGACACCGATGGTGATGGTATGCGTGATATCTTTTTTGCAAAGCGCTTAAGTGATATCGGTAACCGTGGAGCACGAGCTGAGCGTGATACATTCCGTTTAGCACTAGGCTTTCAAGGTGAAATAGCAGATGGTTGGTTCTACGATACTTACTATGTATACGGTAAAACAAAAGAGCAGCAAGTTTCTGGTGGTTTAGTTAACGTACAAAGCTTTCGTCAAGGTTTAGAAGCTGTTATCGATAGCCAAGATTTAGATGGCGATGGTATTACTGATGAGGCTATTTGTATCGATGCGACAGCACGTGGCTTTAACTGTGCGCCGGTAGACATTTACGGTTTCAATTCGCTATCACAAGGTGCTATTGATTTTGTAAGTGCACCTAGCTCACTTTCAACGTCGGTTGAGCAAGAAATCATTGGTGGTAATATTTCAGGTGATTTATTTGATTTACCGGCAGGTACGGTAGGTATCGCTGCTGGTTTTGAATACCGCGAAGAGTTCTCACGTAGTGAGTTTGATGCTCTACAGCAAGCAGGCCTTAATGCGGGTAATGCAATTCCAGCAACAGAAGGCTCGTTTGATGTAACTGAATATTATGTAGAAGCAAATATCCCCGTGCTTGATTCTGTAACAATGAATGCAGCAGTTCGTTTGTCTGACTACTCAACAGTGGGCAATACTGAAAGTTGGAACGTGGGTGTAGACTGGGAAGTAATGGATAGCTTACGTTTACGTGCTACCCGTGCACGTTCAACACGTGCTCCAAATATCGATGAACTATTTTCTCCACCTTCACAAACTTTCCCAAGTGGTTTAAACGATCCATGTTTAGGTGTTACTAATAGTGGCGGTGGTGCTGCAGGTGATGCTTGTCGTACAGATGTTGGTGTTACAACTAATATCGCTTCAAATGGCGAGTTCACGCTTAACCAGTCTGACTTACAAGGTATTAGTGGTTTTAACCGTGGCAACCAAGATTTAAAAGAAGAAGTTGGTGACTCTGTAACAGTAGGTTTAGTATTTACACCAGAAAATCTAATATCAGGCCTAGACATTACGCTTGATTACTTTGATATCGAAATTACAGATGCAATCGTATCAACACCTCGTCAGTTTATTCTTGACCAATGTTATGGTGGTGGCGATACAAGCTTTTGTGACTTTGTAACTCGTCGTAGTGCGCCATCAGGTAATAATAGTGCTGGTTCACTAGAGTTTATTGACAGTGGTGTATCTAACAGTGGTGGTTTAGGTACAGAAGGTGTTGATTTAACACTAACGTACTCTACTGATATTGGCCCAGGTGCGTTTAGAACTCGCCTTGCTTATACTTACCTAATCGATGGTTATAGCATTCCACTTCCTGGCGCTGATAAAGATGAGTTTGCTGGAGAAATTGGTGCATCAGAGCATAAAGCTAACTGGAACTTTGGTTATAAACTTAACGACTTTGATTTTAACTGGAGCTTAACTTACATTGGCGCTGCAGACTTTGATGATCAATTCTTAAGTGGTTTTGGTATTGCTCCAGGTGGAGTAGGGATTGGTTCGGTGACATATCATGATGTTCAAGCAAGTTACCATATCAGCGATTCAACAGAGCTTTACGCTGGTGCGAGTAACTTATTTGATAAAGAGCCACCACGCATTTTATCGGGTGTGAGCGGTTCAAGTACTGGTACTGAAACTGATGCAGGTACGTATGACCCAATTGGTCAATCATTCTACATAGGTTTTAGAAGTAAATTCTAACCAACAATAACGACACTAATATAGTTACTTAATTAGTAACGTTCACAAAGCCTCAGTATTGCTGGGGCTTTTTCATGGGGAAAAATAATGTAGTAGTAATGCTTATACATTGTTTGTCCCAATATATGAGCATTACACCCACTTAAACCCAAAACAACGCCACTGGTAACAGGGGCGTTGTTTAGTATTGGGAGGAGGCTAATATAGTAACCGAATCGCTTGATTATTTAACGATTTATCCCTATTTGTGGCCCTCTTCATTGAGGGCTTTTTTTTGCTGGTTTAGTCTAAGTAAGCCTTTAGCATCCAAACCAGTTTCTCTTGCTCTGAAATGTAATCGCTCATTAGTGAGGCTGTACCTTCATCGTCTGCATCACCAGCTTGGCTTAAAATATCACGCTGCATGTGAATTAATGTGCTGTAACCAGCAAGTAGGTTTTCTACGGCTGTAACGCCATCACTAATACCTTTAGCTTCTTTAATTTTACTTACTTCAAGGTAATCAGAAAATGCATGTAGAGGTGCGCCATCTAACGTTAAAATACGTTCTGCAACTTCATCTACTTTTAGAAGTAGTAAGTTATAAATTTCTTCAAACTTAACGTGTAGTTCAAAAAAGTTACGGCCTTTAATATTCCAGTGAAAGCCACGCGCGTTCATGTATTGAATCTGGTAGCTACTCAATAATGTATTGAGTGACTTTATGATGTCTTCGCTTTTTGCGCTGTTTAGACCAATTGCGTTTACATGTGACATAACTTGCTCCTGAATAACCGTTTGTTTGTGAACTTGTGATAAGTATTACTAATTTCGATAAATTAGTAAAATCGTTTAAATGTATCTAGTTAATAGTTTTAACCTATTAGCTGTTTTTGATACCTGTATTCACTTTAGACTATTAATAGAAATGGGACTGATTAATAAAAATACTACCCCTCAAAAATAAATAAAACCCAGAAGTATATAAATCATGATCTAAAGCAAACTTTATTCAAGGTAATAACTTAGCTATTTTTTTATTGATGTAGGTCAAAAATAATCCACCCTAACGGCGCATAATAATGTTGTCGAAATAATTAGGAGAGATAACATGCATGCAAAAACAGCGAAACAAAATAAAGCAGAGTTAATCGTGGTAGGAATTGCAGTCATCGCATTTGTGCTTGGGCTAGTAGCGCACTTAGCAGGAGCAAGCTTTGCGAACTCAGATTTTTTTGGTTACATTGCGGCGCCCATTCCGCTGATACTGGCTGTGATATTTTTAATTAGTAATAAAATAGCAGCCAATGCTGAGGATTAATCTTTCTCGTTTAAGCACTTTAAAATGTAATCGAGTACTTGGCGCGAGTAAATCATACTGGTATGGCTTAAATGAAACACTTTGTGTTCGGCCATACCTTTAAGTTTGGTTTCATCTAGTAATACGGTGCCATCTGACTGGCTACCTTTGACTATTAAAGGCATAAGCCCAATAGGTAAATCCCCTGCGATACTATAAAGCTTAGCTTTAAAAGGCCAGTTACCATTTTTAGTAAGCAAAAACTCAACACTATTTTTTAAAAATGATTCAAACCCTTTTTGCTTCATTTTTTGCGCTATATGGCTGCCTTTATGTGGAGTACCCAGTGTAATTACCTTCGTAATATTTTGGCTAGCAGGAGAGTTTGCCTCTAGATAAGCACGTGCAATCAGCCCTCCCATTGAGTGGCATACAAGCGCTGCAGGTTCGTTAGAAATACACTCATCAATTTGTGCAAATATGGTATCGCGGTGAGGGTCGAGCGTATTGTAGGTAATGTTTAATACCGTCATACCCGATTCTTCAAGTCGTGAACAAAGTGGGCGCATAACAAAGCCAGACATATACAAGCCATGTAAAACAATAACGTGTTTAACTTTCATATGCTCCCTAATACCAATTTTATTAAAAACATGATCATTCTAGCGTATTAAATAATCCGCTACCTGCGTTAAAAATTATTTAGATAGAACAACTATATGTCATAATTTTCGCCTTGTTATCGACTTATTTATTTGTCGCTATAATAGATAACTAATTTAATGCAATTGGTATAACTACCGTAATTACATTAACTGTAGCGGTTTTATTTCAATATTGGTTGTATCGGTATTTACCCATACTTCACCATCTTGAATGGTAATGGCGAGCTTAATTCCACGATCAACCAAAGCAGCAAGTGCTTGTGTTGCTGCGTAATCAAGGCTAAAAATACTTAGATTTTTAAATTCATACAATTTAGGTTGATGTTTTTGCCACCAAATTGCTTGATTGTTTTCACCATAAGTATATAGCACCACTTTTTTAGATTTATTACAGGCTTTTTTAAGGCGTTTCTCATCTGGTAAGCCAAGTTCAACCCATAGTTCTATTTCTTCACTATAGCTTACATGCCAAAGTTCAGGCTCATCATCAGCACTTAACCCTTTAGTAAATTCTAAACCATCACAGCTATTTAGCGCAAAAGCGAGTAAGCGAATCATCAACCTTTGGTCGGTTTCTGATGGGTGTTGAGCCAAGGTTAAATTAAAATCTTGATAAACGTGGCGGTCCATATCGCTAAGCGATAACTGCACTTTCATAATGGTGGATTTAAGAGCCATAACAACTAATCTGAAAAAATTTGCGCCAGTATAGCGCAATTACGACTGGCACTTGTAAAAATAGTACATATACCTAAATTACTGAAAATTTGTCACTATCTATATGGTGCGTTATGGTTTTAGTTTATTTATATGAGGTGAGTAAAGCCCAAACTAAACCAGTAATACTCTTTTAAGTACTGTATAAACGAAACAACATAAAACCCGGATTTCACTACCTGTGCTTCTATGTCGCACTTACTAAAAGCGATTTTTTGTGTGTTTTGCAGCATTAAGTTGAATGTTCCGTAACTTTCTCATACTCTACTTTTATTCACCGCGAGAAATAAAGCAATAAGTGGCTAAATACTAACGAGCCAAGAGCTTGTTGAGTACTTAAAGCTTAATGAAATAACAGCTTGTTGATAGGCTGGATATGTTAAACTGCCAAGCTTTAAACTCGCTGGCTTATAGCTTTCTAAGCTTAAAAATATAGAAACATAGATAGAAAAAAGGATTTTACTTCATCATGCCAGCACCAGCATTCCACTGTATTTATGGAGCCGTAAATCCAATGCTACGTTTGATAAAAGATCATATTGCTGCCATGAGTGGCATTGAGCATGATGATTATAATTTCAGCCCCTTTTCTGATCACGGCGGTTTACAAAAAGCTTGGGGTTTATTTTCCGTTAGTAACTCAAATAGCAGCGGCCAAAATAACGAATTAGATAGCCTATTAGCTGAAATGAATCAGGAATTAATTGCGTGAGTGAAATAGAACACAGTCCTTTAGGGTGGATACAGACTAAGATTGAAGAGGTCACGATACCGATAAGTACGTCGAATCCAAGTGATACCCCACACAGAGAAATTTCATATTTAGATATTGGCTCAATTAATAATGAGTTTGGGCTTATAGAGCAGCCTAAAGTACTTTTAGGTATTGATGCACCCTCACGAGCACGTCAAATTGTCATTCCTGGTGACACTATATATTCAACGGTTAGACCGTACTTGCAAGCTATTGCGATGGTGCCGAGTAACTTAGCTAATCCTATAGCCTCGACAGGATTTTGTATTTTAAGGCCAAGTAAAGGTATTAATAAGAAATATTTATTCTATTTTGTTCGTAGTGACCAATTTTTACAAGCAATCGTACCCTTACAAAGAGGAGTGAGTTATCCCGCTGTACGCTCAAAAGATGTATTAAGTAGAGATATTCCTCTCCCGCCAACTAATGAACAAAACCGGATAATAGACAAACTCGAAGAACTTTTCTCCGAACTCGATGCTGGCATTAAAGAGCTCAAAGCCGCACAAACCAAACTTAGTCAATACCGGCAATCGCTATTAAAAAGTGCGGTTGAAGGTTCATTGACTCAGCAATGGCGTGCCGAAAATAGCGACCGAGTGCAAGAAACTGGTGAGCAACTGTTAGCCCGTATTTTAAAGCAGCGCCGCGAACAGTGGCAGCAACAAAAACTTGCCGAGTTTGCCGAAAAAGGCAAAACGCCCGCTAAAAACTGGCAAGACAAATACTCCGAACCAGTACGTCCCGATACCAGCGATTTACCCAAATTGCCTGAAGGTTGGGTGTGGGCGAGTGTTGATCAATTAGCTGTAAATAAGCGTTATGGTTCATCATCAAAAACGAATGATGATAGTTCAGGTGTACCTGTATTGCGTATGGGTAATATCCAAGATGGGAAACTCGATTACAGTAATCTAAAGTATCTCCCTGTTGATCATAAAGAGTTTCCAGACTTATTACTAAATAATGGCGATTTACTATTTAATCGAACCAATAGTGCTGAGTTAGTCGGTAAATCAGCAGTGTACAGAGATATAGGCAAGCCAGTTTCCTATGCTTCTTATCTCATATCTGTAACATTCACGGAGCACTTTTTACCCGAAATAGCGGCCTACTATATAAACTCTGTTCTTGGTAAAAAATGGTTAACCGAAGTAATGAACCAAACAGCAGGTCAAGCAAATGTTAATGGCACTAAGTTAGGAGATCTAGCAATACCATTACCTCCTGTTGCAGAGCAGCTTGCTTTGATACAAGAGATCACTAACGAATTTGATTCGATTGACCGACAAATAGAAGCAACAGCACTTGGTTTAAAGCAATCTGAAGCTCAACGAAAAAACATATTAAAGTCGGCTTTTTCTGGCCAGCTCGTACCACAGGATTCTAATGATGAACCCGCTTCGGTATTGCTTGAAAAAATTAAACAAGAGCGTGAAGCCTCAGCAAAAAAGCCCAAAACTAAACAAATTAAGACAAAATCAGCCATGAAAAAAATAACAGTTGAAGAACTTGCCAAGTGGGTAGGTAATTACAAAGGCAACAGCTTTACATTTGAAGAATTACAAACAGCATTTCAAGGTGACTATGATCAGTTAAAAGGCTGTATATTTGACATGCTAAGTGCACAGAAACCATTATTTAAACAAGTATTTAATCAGAAATTGAATACCATAATGTTTATCAAGGAAGAAAAATGAAACTTATCCGATTAAACATCATTGATGCTGATACTTGTGGCGGTTTACTGAATGGCGTGATAATCAATTTTCGTAATGGTTTGGTTGAAACAAGCACTTTTTCACCATTATGTTTAATTGGTCCAAATGGCACTGGTAAGTCACAAGTTTTACAAATTATTGCGGAAATATTTCAGGCCGTTTTTCGAAAATATTTGCCAAATGAAGAACAAGGCACTCCAAATAATCAAATTCAGTTTGAGCTAGAGTACTCGTTTGTATTTGAGGGGGAAGTAAAGAAGGTCAAGCTTTATCGCCGAAAAATGGCGAGCAAAAAAATGGATATTGCCATTGAAAAATTTGTAGATGACGATTGGACTTTGGTGACTGATCTAAGTGAAGTTAAAACCCTATTACCATCAAAGGTAATAGGTTATACGTCTGGTGATAATGAAACGCTAAGCATTCCCTTTTTTGTCAGTCGCGCAGGTTATGCTAAGCAGGTCAGCCAAAATGCCTTAGATAAAGATAAATCAGCCTTGCCTATTTTAGACTCACGAATGCTGCTAATTGATTACAGTACTAATCTAGAAGTATTAATTGCGAACTTATTATTGAACCCCGAAAATGTGCGTGAACATTTAATACATGAACCGAACCTTAAAAAGCTGCGATCTTTTCGCTGTGTTGTGCAGCTAAAGTATGGCTCGTCTGTAAAGAGCAAAGTTCAACTGACAAAAGAGCTTCAACAGTATATTGAGTATTTAAAACGTTCAGCGACTAGCTTTGATTACGATGCTAAAAACCTAACCTACACTTTTGATTTTCTCGTTCAAGGTGCGACCTATCAAGCCTTTGAATACTATTGGCAGTCCGGTGCTTTAGAGCTATATTCTTGCTTCCATAAGCTCGCAATGCTTAATGACCTAGTTATCCCAAAACAAGATAGGGAAGCCTTCAAAAAAGGGGTTGAGCAACGACGGTTTGCATCCCGATTACCGGAACCTATGGAACGGCAGAAAGTCTTTCGTTTTGAGCGTGTCGAGTTTATTTCACAAAAAAGCGAAGCGCCTGTTGATTATGTATCGCTATCGGATGGAGAGCATCAATTAACCCAATTGTTAGGCACTATTTGCATGGCATCATTTCCTAACGTGTTATTTTTACTTGATGAACCAGAAAGCCACTTTAACCCAAAGTGGCGAGTAGAATTTATTTCCAAAGTCATGAATTTGCCAACAACGAGTAAAGCGCAATGTGAGAATGAGGGGCGACGTTCAGAAAAATCACGAGCTGCAATGCAAGATTGCTTAATAACAACTCACTCACCATTTGTTCCGTCAGATATGGACAGGAATAATGTTCTTATTTTTAGTAAAAACGAAAAAGGTAAAATTGAATCGAGACCGCCAAGAATCCAGACTTATGGTAGTAAGTTTGATGCTATTCTTGCGGAATGTTTTGATATTTCACCACAAATATCAGGATTACCAAGAGATCAGATTAAAGAGTTAATGACTGAAGGCACGAAAAAGCAAATTGAAGATGCCATAGCCAACTTAGGTGAATCAACGGAGCGAATGAAGTTAGCAGCAAAATTAGCATACATTTCAAGCGAGGATAATGAATGCTAGTTAACTATCCCATTAGCGCTGCACAAGATAATAATTGGGTGCATGAATGTATATACGAAACAATTTCCTTTATTTTTAAAAGTTTAAATCAGGCGGCTGCAATGCCTGAATGGCCTGGTATTTTACCGCAAAGACATCGGGAGAGATTAAAATCTCGCACCACAGTAAAAGCTCTTTTAGAAAGAGTAGAAAATATATCAGCACAATTAACAGCTGAACAACGCGAGAAGACACTATTATTAATTAATAATCAGAATGATATAGCAGGGCTTTTGGTTGGAACAACCGCCCCATTAGTGATTGAGCCTGAAATTAAACCACTTACTGATTGCCTGAAATTAGTTTTCCTTGAAGGTTTTAGATTACTAACAGAAACAGGTTCTAGAGATGCCCATTACAAGGCTATTTACGATTCGTTAACTGTAAAAACTTGTCCATTTTGTGGTTATGAAACTTTTGAAGCCCCAGGGCAAAAAAGAGAAGATGAAGATCATTATTTGCTGAAGGATAAATACATAACTTCAGCAGCTAATTTATTCAACCTAGTCCCTATGGGTGGCAAATGCAATAAGAGCTATAAACTCCAACAGGATTTGCTTTTCAAAGATAACATAAGAAGAAAAGCACTAAACCCTTATGGAACAATTAAAGCGGAAATTAGCTTAATTAATACAACACCAATTACACTGCTAGATGAAAAACCGGACTGGAATATTTCTATTTCTCCAGATATTGAAGAAACAAGAACGTGGAATGAAGTCTTCTCAATTGAAGAGCGTCTCAAAGAGACTGTACTTTCTCCGAACTTTGAAGCTGTATTGAGCGATATCGGTGATTTTTTACGGCACCTAGATTTAGAACGCAAGAGTTCTAATGATCAAGTGTTAGCCGGACTAGTGAAATTTGAATATTATAAAAAAAGAAATCCTGAGCAAGGGCTTGGTTACCTTAAAGATAAGGTGGCTGGGATGTTACGATTTCATTTTGAATCTGGTAATCCGCTAGTTGTTGCTTTAGTCAGAAATACTCTACCACAAATAGAGGCTGCTTAATGTCAAAACTCACTGTTGAACCTGAACTGCTTTCAGATATCCAAACCTTAATTACCCAAGCTAAACAGCAAGCTGCGGTAGCGGTTAATGCTTCATTAACCATGCTGTATTGGCAAATAGGTCAACGTATTCAACAAGCGGTATTAAAGGGTGAACGCGCAGAGTATGGTAAGCAGGTTATTGCTAACTTATCGACCCAACTTAGTAATGAATTAGGCAAAGGCTGGGGCAAGCGTAATTTGCAATATATGGTGCAATTTTACGAAACATTCCCTGACCAACAGATTGTGCACGCACTGCGTGCAAAATTGAGCTGGACGCATTTTAAACAAATAATTCATTTAAAAGACCCTCTACAACGTGAATTTTACGCACAAATGTGTGCGGTAGAAGGTTGGAGCGCGCGCACCTTAGATGATCGTATTAATAGTATGTTATTTGAACGCACGGCGTTGTCTAAAAAGCCAGAAGAACTAATAAAAATCGAGCTAAAAAAATTAGCTGCGCAACAATCTGTTTCTGAGGCGTTGCTGCTTAAAGACCCATACGTGTTAGATTTTTTAGGATTGAATGACCATTACCTCGAAAAAGATTTAGAAGATGCTATTTTGCGCGAGCTTGAACAGTTTTTGCTTGAGCTTGGGGCTGGTTTTTCGTTTATTGCTCGGCAAAAGCGCATACAACTTGATGGTGATGATTTTTACATCGATTTATTGTTTTATAATCGCCAACTCAAACGCTTAGTGGCTATTGATTTAAAGCTAGGGAAGTTTAAACCCCACTACAAAGGCCAAATGGAGCTCTACCTACGCTGGCTAGATAAATATGAACGCCAAGCGGGTGAGCAAGCACCGCTTGGTATTATTTTGTGTGCGCAAAAAAACCAAGAGCAAATCGAATTACTGGAAATGGATGACGCGGGTATTCATGTGGCAGAGTACTTGGCAGTGTTACCTAAACGGGAAATATTGCATCAACGCTTACAAGATGCGATTAATTCTGCTAAAAGTCGGTATAATCCCCCCCTTTTAGACAGCAGTGATCCTGATCGCAGTCAATCAGGCTTGGATAGTAAAAAATGAATGCACCTGCATTAGTACAAAAAGTTTGGAATTATTGTCATACCTTACGAGATGATGGTGTTGGCTACGGTGACTATTTAGAACAGTTAACCTACCTACTGTTTTTAAAGATGGCACATGAGTATGCGTTGCCGCCTCATTCACGCGATACTAAAGTACCCGTTGAATTTAATTGGGAAACTTTACAAGGCTTAACAGGTGAAAAGCTAGAACAGCAATACCGTAAAGTTTTAAAGAATCTTGCCAATGAAGAAGGCATGATTGGCGCTATTTTTTATAAATCAGAAAATAAAATCCCCGATCCTGCAAAGCTAGCACGTATTGTTAAGATGATTAATGGCGAGAATTGGATCAGCTTAGATTCAGATGCAAAAGGTGACTTATATGAAGGTTTATTGCAAAAGAATGCTGAAGATACTAAAAGCGGTGCAGGCCAATATTTTACGCCTCGAGCATTAATAGATGCGATGCTGGCTTGTGTTCAACCAGAGCCGAAAAAAACCATTGCAGATCCTGCATGCGGTACAGGTGGCTTTTTCTTAACCGCAAGTGATTGGCTCACATTCGGTGATGAACAATGGATAGAAAAAGGCATGAGCCATTGGAATCCATCAAAGCATGATGAGAGCACCATAGCAAAATCAAAATTGAATAAAGAGCAAGTTCAATTTTTACGTGATAAAACTTTCAGTGGCAATGAAATCGTACCCTCTACTCGTCGCATGTGTTTAATGAACTTATTCTTACACAACATCGGCAGCATAGATGGTGAGCCTGACGTTGAACGCGCTGATGCTTTACTTACACAGATAAAAGACGAAGATAAAGTAGATTACGTGTTAGCTAATCCACCATTTGGTAAGAAAAGCAGCATGACTATTACTAATGCTGAAGGTGGTGAAGATAAAGATGCGTTAACCTATGTGCGACAAGATTTTTGGGCGACCACAACCAATAAACAGTTAAACTTTTTACAGCATATTGTTTCAAGCTTGAAGGATACGGGTAAAGCCGCGGTAGTTTTACCTGACAACGTGTTATTTGAAGGTGGTGCGGGAGAGCGTATTCGCCGTAAGTGGTTAAACAATTGTGATGTGCATACTATTTTAAGGCTACCAACAGGTATATTTTATGCCAATGGTGTTAAAGCTAATGTTGTGTTTTTTGACAATGCTGCCCGTGATGAAAAAGTTCATACCAAAGGTATTTGGTTTTATGATTTAAGAACCAATAAACACTTCACGCTAAAACAGCGGCCGATGACACTGAATGATTTAAAAGATTTCATTACTTGTTATAACCCAGAAAACCGCCATGATCGCGAAGAAACTGAACGATTTAAATATTACAGTTATGACGAGTTGATTAACCGTGATAAAGCGAGTCTTGACGTATTTTGGCTTAAAGATGATAGTTTAGATAATCTTGATAATTTGCCTCCACCAGACGTCTTACAGCAAGAGATAATAGATCACTTAGAAGCTGCATTAGTTGCTTTTAAGGATGTAGCTGCAGGGCTGCCTTCAAGTACTTAAAGCTAAACGTATAGAGCTTGGATTAGTTAATCAAAATGTAATGAAATTAATGAGCAGTGCACAAAGGCGATGCCTAATAAAACTAAAAGACCCGATATGACGCTGGGTAGAGCCGCCGTTTTAGGTTTGATGGAGCGTTATACCTCTACAGGGTTTGGCTATCGCTTATCGCTACTAGAAGTGCAAAAGCTGGTTTATTTTTTAACTGCTGCCGGTGAGCCTTTAAACAAAGTGGTATTTCAAAAGCATCATTATGGCCCTTACGCTGATGTGCTACGCCATGTACTAGATAAAATGGAAGGCCACTTTATTACTGGTTATGCAGACGGTATAAATAAGCCTGATACGCCTATAGAGCTTAAAGATGATGCGGCTATCGAAGCGCTTAATTATTTGCAAGCATGCCCTGAAACAAAGCAACGATTTGATAAAGTAGCTAGGCTAATAGAAGGCTTTGAGTCGCAAAACGGTATGGAGTTACTATCAACGGTACACTGGGTTGCTACTAATGAGCTAGAAGGCAATAACATTACTGGTGAAGAGCTTATAAATACAGTACATAGCTGGAATGCTAGAAAATCGCAAATGAAGCCCGCCCATATTCTTGCTGCTTGGAACAAGCTAAAACAAGAAGACTGGTTAAATTTAAAAGCACAAACAGCTTAAAACTATTTTAAAGGGAAGCATAGCTTCCCTTTTATGCCGTGCTTTTGATAGGGCTTTAAATATCAGATTAACTTACTTAGGTTACCCTTCAAAAAACTGATTGTTTTGTGGCTCTTTGTAGAAATACTTTAATTCTAAGTTTATATTCTTTTTGATTTCGCTGAACCATGTTAAATCTTCTGTGAGTGGGACATTCCCACCAATAATCCATATTTCACTACAAGCTTCAGTGCCTGGATATAAAGCATATCGAAGTAATTGACCAATAGCGGCTTCAATATCCTCTTTAGCATTTGATTTAAATTTTAGCTCAGCAACAATGTTTGCGTTCGTTTCTGTGTTCTTTAGAACTACATCACGAATGTGGGCACGGCCTAAGTCTTCGCTTTGCTTTGCAATCGTATTGTGACGATATTCTGAGTTATGCAACCACTGAATAAACTGCTCCTCTAATTCAGCTTCTCGATATTGAACCTCTATAGATTCAACTTGCTTTCTTATAGCTGTTTTTAGGGTTAAATCGTCTTCTTCTAATGCTAGATCGTTTAAGTGTTTTTCTTCGTAAATTACCCAAAGTATTATATTAATAAGTAACTCATCATATTCATGCTCTGAGTTATTGCGTATAAATTCTTTTAACCGAATATTAGCGTCGAACCAGTTAGAATATTTATATTTAAACCCCCATTTTTGGGTGAAATATGAGCATATGTACTCAAATGCATCTTTGGTAACGGTTGTGGAAAAATGTTGGGGAGCAGCGGCTGCAAAAACACGATTGAGTAGTGCTATATGTAAGTATTTTACTTTGCCATCGTCTTTCAGCTTTTGTAACTCCTCCTTACATTCTTGGTAAGTGACTAAAGATTGGCTATTAACTATTTTTTTAGTAATACTTTTTAAAGTACTTTTAGATAATTCAAATTCCTCTTTAGATAATGATCCCTGCTTTAAGCTTGAGATGTCGTTGTCTCGGCTATACCAAAGATCCCATAATAGCTGATCGCTTATATCAGTTTCATTTTTAGCATTTGATACAGCGCTAACAATTTTTTGATAGCCTATGTACCAATCATGACGCTCAAGTTTATATGAAGAAATCATTGCACTGAAAAAACTGTCAAGGTGTAGTGCTTCTGTATTGGCGTAATCTGTAGGGATATTCGGTGTGCGAGTGATATTAAATTTAGCTATGAAATTATTTAAATGCTCTAGCTCATTACGTCCTGAAAGTGTTTGCTCTGTAAGTTTACCCTTATCAGGCGCCAAGACCAAAGAGTTTACATTGAACTTAAACTTATACTCAATACCAGTATTGGTGAATCTAAAAACAATATAACTTCCAATAGCGCGACCAGCATCACGTTCTCTTCTGCCTACACATATTTCCCATTTATTGACGGGGTCGCGAAAATATATATCTAAACTTTTTTGATTATAAAGTTCTAACAACTTAAAAAAAGCAGGAGATACATCATCAGTCCAATTTACGGAATATTTTTTGTAGCTAGGGTGATCTTTTATAGAGGCTATGAGCGTCATATTAAGTTCCTTCTATTATGATTAAAAGTAATTACATAACTTATAGCACATAAGTTACGTTGGTTTTATTACTCTTTTTATTTTTAGAAGCACTATACCTCTCTTCTGTAGTAAACTTACTTATTATTACGAAAAGTACAAAAGCATAGTCTTACTTTTAGTACCCACATTAGTACCAATAGGCTGCGGCCTTTAATTAAAGGTCATATAAATCAAATGAGTAGAGCAGGAATACAGTGGTTCCCTGGGCACATGAATAAAGCCCGCAATGAAATTAAAGAAATAATGCCACAAATGGATGTGATCATTGAAGTGCTTGATGCGCGCATTCCCTACAGTAGTGAAAACCCGATGGTGGCAACCTTGCGTGAAGGTAAGCCGGTCATCAAAATTTTGAACAAAGCTGATTTAGCTGATCCTAAAATGACTCAAATCTGGAAAGATTATTTTGAGCAAGAAAACGGTGTTAAAGCGATTTCTTTTGGGCATGATAAAGCAGCTGAAGTACACCGTATTAATGAGCTTTGTAAAAAGCTAGTGCCGCATAAAGTGGGAGCAGATAAGCAAATTAAAGCCATGATCATGGGTATTCCTAACGTGGGTAAATCTACGTTAATTAATGTATTGGCTGGGCGTATAGTTGCAAAAACAGGTAATGAGCCTGCTGTTACTAAAGCGCAACAACGCATTAAGCTTGAAGACGGTATTATGCTTTACGATACGCCAGGTATGTTGTGGCCAAAAGTAGAAAACGAAAACTCAGGTTATCGCTTAGGCGCCACCGGTGCCATTCGTGATACAGCACTTGAGTATGAAGAAGTAGCAAGTTACACAGCTGAGTACCTATTGCGTGCATACCCTGAGTTATTAAAAGCGCGTTATAAAATAGATGAATTACCACAAAGTGATTGGGAATTTGTTGAAATGGCGGGTAAAAAACGTGGCTGTATTCGTGGTGGCAATCAAATAGACACATATAAAATGTCTGAAATACTAATCAACGAATTACGCGACGGTATCATTGGCCGTATTACTATGGAAACTCCGCAAATGCGTGAGGAAGAAGAAGTAATGGTTGCTGGTTTACGCGCTGCAGCAGAAGCTAAAAAGGCAGCTAAAGAAGAAGAGAAAAAACAACGCCGAGCACGCGCACGTAAAAACCGTCGTTAATTGATTTAGTTTAATTTAACCAACTAAATTACAGACATAAAAAAAGCCCGTAAGGGCTTTTTTAGTTTCATATCTACCGTCACCGATATGAGCAATGTAGCAAGTAAAATAGTAGGGCGGTTACTCATCATCAACATCAAGGGGCGTTGCGGTTCATAACAAGTAACCATAGCTGTTTACGTGCGCCACACGTTGTTTCAGGGTCGAGAAACAAATCAATTCATTCCTTAACAAGTGGTATGCAATCCGTCTTGTTGATATTGATTATCAGTTAGATCTAACTATCTGTCAACACCTAAATGCAAATAATTCTTATTATTGATGAGTTTGTTTTTTATTCATATATAAATCGACTAGTTAGCACTGACATTTAATAAAAATACTTACCTTGGTTGAACAATTAAGAATAAAAAATAGATGCTTAATACTTATTAAATAATTTGATATGGATTTTTATTATAAAAGCATTGCTTGTAAAACCTTAGCCCCTAAAGATCAACAGCCTTTAATTTATGGCTAAAAATATTCGTACTTAACTGGATATTTTAAGCCACTAACGCACTTTATTTGCTGTTATACGTAAATTAATCTGCTCCACTAGTACTTTATCCTGCTTGTTTAGACGCCCTACAATGAGCAAGAAATCACTACCGTCAGTTTTTATTACTTTAATACTTGTGTTATCAAGTTTGGTTTTACCGTATGTGGTTTCTATTTTTTCTATGTCTTTAAAGTGACTAAGATCTGATTCAAGCTTACCGTCATCGTTTTTGTAGTAACTAAAAATATAGTTCTCGGTTATTCCGTTACCGTCTTCTCGGTAATCAAATACTGCATCGCTATAAAAATAAAGTATTTCTTCGTTTTCAGGTGTTAGGCGATTACGTTTTAAAAAGTGTACTTGGTAAGGCCATAAACTATCGCCTTTTATAATTGCAGCATTGGGTAAAATATTTACTTCTTGAAGTACGCCTAAAAATAATAGAGGTGCAAACGCAAGCGAGATTAAATACTGCCTAATTCGCCAGTGCGAGTTGTAATGTAGGGCTTCTTTACTTGTATCGGTTTGTTCAATGTAACTAACTAGAGGCAACCATAAAAATGGCATTATACAAATCACTATGGTTGCGTATTCGTCCATACGATAAGCAAAGGCGCTGGCAAGTACCATTAGCCAGAGTGTTAAGGCAGTCCAGTTAGGCATTACTCTATTTTTGTTTAACTGTTGTTGGCTGTGCTGTGCAAGTGCGCGATACAAAGGGTAATACCATAAAAATGCAAATATACCTCGAGCAATAGGCATAATACTTGAGTTATCGCGTTCTTTAATGGCCTTAAAGTTACGATAACTCCAGTAGTTAACAAATATGCCTAAACTTAAAATACTGTAAATTATAAACTTACTTACAGATACAGCATAAAATGGACTATCTTCAAATTTAACTTTTTTTGCTGACTCTAATCGCCAATCGGCAAAAAAGAATATGAGTACTAAAATATAGCCAGCCAACACATATTTAAGCCAGCTATAACCAAGGCTGTCTAGCACATCAGCTGTTGTTTGAGGCGTTTCACTCGCCTTTGCATATTTTAGAATAGAGTAATGGGTTGCTGATATTAACTTTTTACGCTGTGCTAAATAATCATCTATTTGATCCGCTTTAATATGATCTTGTTTTGCGTAATAGTTATAGCTCAGTGTTAAAACGTTATCATTAAATTCAGTAGTTGTTTTTAGATTGAAGTAGTCGTTGTCAATTTCTTGTTGATCGCTATCAAATCCCCAATCTTTTTCTGCAAAATGTAGTTTTATTGTGGTGTTAATTATATTGGGGTAGTCAAAGTAAAGTGGGTCGGTACGATTTACCTGCTTTGGTTCGTAAACGCTATTTTGTATTTCACTCGCATAAAAACTAGCTTCGTAGCCTTCGTCTGTTTTTTCCCAAAATTCACTAATTAAATACGATTCTTTGGTTATTAGTTTGCCCGTTTTTTCTTGCTCACTAATTGCCATTGCTTCATTGATTGATAGACCATTTAAAAAGCCTTGGTAATACTCGAAATAAGATTTAGCAACGCTATTTAGACCACTGCTGGCTATATTGCTTCTTCGGTTAATTGCTTCAAATTCAGCATAAGTGTACTGGGTTTCAAAACGTGATGGCTCAGATACTTTTTCAGCAATAAAAAAGTTATCCTCTACAGATACATTTGTATGTACAGGTTTTTGCGCCATTGAAGTTAAAGCGCTTTCACCTTTATCAATAATTAGGGCATAGCCATAATCAGGCTGTGCTAAATATTCGAGAGTACCTCGCTGGTAGCTAACCGTAGGGTCGAGCCAGTAGCGTTTTCCGTTTTGTTTAAGCGTAACAATAACGTGATTAAATACACTTGCAGAAGGTGGAAGTTCTTTTAAACGTTTGGTTTCCTCTGTATCAACTAGCGCAGGGAAGGCTTCTATATCCATCGCTTTTAATAACGAGATAAGCAGTACTGTTTTATCTTTACAATCGCCGTATCGT
Organism: Pseudoalteromonas sp. SR45-1; assembly: GCF_014163655.1. Taxonomy (NCBI): domain Bacteria; kingdom Pseudomonadati; phylum Pseudomonadota; class Gammaproteobacteria; order Alteromonadales; family Pseudoalteromonadaceae; genus Pseudoalteromonas; species Pseudoalteromonas sp. SR45-1. The sequence goes on from NZ_JACJDR010000018.1 coordinate 56,067, forward strand.
AGCGAAAGCGTTTCTGAAGCTGACGTTGGTTGATGCGAGTTAGTGCCCATTTCAAGCCCTAAATATCGAACTTCGTCTTGGCTAAAGCGCAGTGCTGCGGCAATTTTGTCTGATGTTTTTGTGTGTTTTGCTTTTATTTCTTCAGCTACATCCAAAATGCTGTTTGGGGTTTCTATGGCTGATTGATAAAGCGGATATGCCCAGTTAACTACCTGACCCCAATCGTCAAACTCAGAAAAGTAAACTTGTGTATATGGGTCGTACCACGTTGGGGTTTGAGAATTCTGCTCCAGTAAAGGTTCTTCAAAAAGAGTTATAGAATAATCTTTGCCATATTTATTAAGCGTTTCTTGAATATCAGCTGCGCCGTTTATTGTATTTATATGTAGAGGTGTTTGTTTACCCCAAAGTACACGCATATTTTGTTGCACTACGGGTACCGACCAGTTCAGCGTGCGTCTTGTACTAAACTTATTAGCATATATAGGGTTGCTGCCTGTCACTGTGTAGCTGTAATCGAGTATGTCGCCACTGCGCATATCATCAATAATAATATTGAGTGATAAGCTACCATTATAAATACGCTCAGCTAACTCAGATTCACTCTGTATAACCGTCATTCTCGCGCTATCAAGCTTATCAATGTGCTCATTATTTCTGATAATCGTTAAGCTATTTAGTGTTAACGACTCGTAACTTGGATCAAAATCAAGACTAAGCTGGCTTATATAATCAACACCACTTTGATTCAATGCCTGCATAACCAAACGGGTATAACGTTGCTGTTTTTGCCTGCTCGGTATATAGGATTGGTTATCGAGTAACAAATAAAGTGTGCCGTCACGTACTTTGGTTATATCGGAATCCTTGGGTTGCTCAATTATATGTGTATTAACCCAATTAGCTGGTTTATCTATTTTATATTGCTGTGCAAAAATATTATGAGAGAAGATTAATAAGGTAAGTGCAATTAGCCAAGCACTGAGTCGAAGGAAGTTCCATTTCATTGTGGGGTCTTATAGTTGTTTTTATAAATACTATTGAAGGAATAATGTACCAAATTTAGGCTTTTTTGACAATGAGATGTTAATAGAATCCATCGACATATTTATATCTATAATTATGATAATGAATAAATTCAGCTCAATTTAGCTTATTATTTATAGGCATGGGTTATAAATACAATGAAAGCATAAAGGTATTTAATTATCTCTAAAAATGGCTTTGCTGTTTGTCTTATTGCTCGGCACACATTTTACTTTGCAAAATACACTATGCTTATATAAAGCACGCAACCACTGTATTTACTGCTCAGCAAATGGGCGATTTGGTCGGTGTTAGTCGCTCTACAGCACGCCGTTACTTAGAGTATTTGCTTGAATCTGGTAAGTTAACAGCGGATCAAAGTTATGGCAGTATTGGCCGTCCTGAACGTTGCTATAAAATAGCGAAGTAACTTGGTGTATCTGAAACTTAAGTATTAAACGTCATTAATTTCAATGCCTTGCGTTTTTTTTGTTATGTTTGATATTTAATAGATTCTGACGATAAAAAAAATATGTTGAATTGATTGCATTTTAAGCGGCTTGTATGGTGATGTTCGCATTAAGTGATGTTATACTCCTGCCGAATAATTTATCGACTTTATTAAGAGTAAAATTAATGGCAGATTTATCGAAGTACAGAAACATTGGTATTTTCGCGCACGTTGATGCGGGTAAAACCACGACTACTGAGCGTATCCTAAAGCTTACTGGTCAAATCCATAAAACAGGTGAGGTTCATGATGGTGAATCTACTACTGACTTCATGGAACAAGAAGCTGAGCGCGGTATTACTATCCAGTCTGCGGCTGTAAGCTGTTTCTGGAAAGATCACCGTTTTAACGTTATCGATACTCCTGGACACGTTGACTTCACAGTTGAAGTATACCGTTCACTTAAAGTATTAGATGGCGGTGTTGGTGTATTCTGTGGTTCTGGTGGTGTTGAACCACAATCAGAAACTAACTGGCGCTATGCTAACGAATCAGAAGTTGCACGTATTATCTTTGTAAATAAATTAGACCGTATGGGTGCTGATTTTTATCGTGTAACTGAGCAAGTACGTAAAGTACTTGGCGCAACTCCACTAATCATGACTTTACCAATCGGTATCGAAGATGAGTTTGTTGGTGTTGTAGATGTTTTAACTAAAAAAGCGTACGTATGGGATGACACTGGTCTTCCAGAAAACTACGAAATCACTGACGTTCCTGCAGACATGGTAGAAAAAACTGATGAATACCATGAAATGCTTATCGAAACTGCTGTAGAGCAAGACGATGACCTTATGGAAGCGTACATGGAAGGTGAAGTACCTTCTATCGAAGATATCAAGCGTTGTATCCGTAAAGGTACTCGTGACCTTGCTTTCTTCCCTACGTTCTGTGGTTCTGCTTTCAAAAACAAAGGCATGCAACTAATCCTTGATGCTGTTGTTGACTACTTACCTGCTCCAACAGAAGTTGATCCTCAACCTCTTATGGATGAAGAAGGTAACGAAAATGGCGAATTCGCAATCGTATCTGCTGACGAACCTTTCAAGGCGCTAGCATTTAAGATAATGGATGACCGTTTTGGTGCATTAACTTTCGTACGTATCTACTCAGGTAAGCTTAATAAGGGTGACACTATCCTTAATGCGTTTACTGGTAAAACTGAGCGTGTTGGCCGTATGGTTGAGATGCAAGCAGATGACCGTAACGAATTAACTAGCGCACAAGCTGGTGACATCATTGCTATCGTAGGCATGAAAAATGTGCAAACTGGTCACACTCTATGTGATCCTAAGCACCCAGTAACACTTGAGCCAATGGTATTCCCAACTCCAGTAATCTCGATTGCTGTACAGCCTAAAGATAAAGGCGGTAATGAGAAAATGGGTGTTGCTATCGGTAAAATGGTTGCAGAAGATCCATCTTTCCAAGTTGAGACTGATGAAGATTCAGGCGAAACTATCCTTAAAGGTATGGGTGAGCTTCACTTAGATATCAAAGTTGATATCCTTAAGCGTACTTACGGTGTAGACCTTATCGTTGGTCAACCACAGGTTGCTTACCGTGAAACTATCACTCGTGAAATCGAAGATAGCTACACGCATAAGAAACAATCTGGTGGTTCTGGTCAGTTCGGTAAAATCGACTACCGCATCAAGCCAGGCGAAGTTGCTTCAGGCTTCACGTTTAAATCATCAGTTGTTGGTGGTAACGTACCTAAAGAATTCTGGCCTGCAGTTGAGAAAGGCTTTAAGTCAATGATGGGCGAAGGTGTTCTAGCTGGCTTCCCAGTATTAGACGTTGAAGTTGAACTTTTTGACGGTGGTTTCCATGCCGTGGATTCATCAGCAATCGCGTTCGAAATCGCTGCTAAAGGTGCTTTCCGCCAATCGATCCCTAAAGCGGGCGCACAACTTCTTGAGCCAATCATGAAAGTTGACGTGTTCACTCCAGAAGATCACGTTGGTGATGTAATCGGTGACCTTAACCGTCGTCGTGGTATGCTAAGCGACCAAGAAGCTGGTTTAACTGGCGTTCGCATTAAAGCTGACGTTCCGTTATCAGAAATGTTCGGTTACATTGGTTCACTACGTACAATGACATCTGGTCGTGGTCAGTTCTCTATGGAGTTCTCACACTACGCACCATGTCCACAAAACGTAGCTGACACAGTAATCGCTGCAGAAAAAGAGAAAAAAGCTGCTAAGTAATTAGCTCTTTAACTCTTTAAAAAACCCGCACATGTTGCGGGTTTTTTATTACCTATAATTTGGTTTTATTTTTTATAGTTTTTTATAACTGCTTTTTATTATTAATTAGTCCTATATTTTTAATTAATAAAAAGGTACTAGAGAAATTTATTTATATTGTTACAAAGCAGGGATTTGTTATACACGTCTATGCACAGAGCGTTATATCAATAGTGAGTAAATCACTTTTGTATCATTTAGCTCGTTTTTTCTTTTCACTATTTTTAAGTAGAACTGGAGAATGGTAAGGTTTTTCATTTTTATAACTGGCAACTTGATGATGAAATGTAATCAGCTACTTCTAAAATGTACTGTAATAAGTTAGCTAAAAAAGTAGAAAATATTAGCGGCAAATGCAGCGCATGATTTTTTAATTTAGATAGAAAAAAGGAGCAATTAATTGCTCCTTTTTTGTTTTTATTTTATAACGCGCTAATTAAACTTTTTTATAGCCTTAGCTTTTAGCGCTTTCATCTTTAGCCTGCGTGGCTTTTTAAAAGATTGTATAGGCATTGATACCATATGCTCTTGTGGCAGTGCCGGAATTGTTTGTGGGTAAGTTCCTTCCTCTGGCACGGAAATCTCTTTTAGATGTACTTTAAGCGCCTCTAGAGTTGAGTCGTTATCAACTTCACTAGGGCAAATAAATATACCTAACTTTCTTAGTTGTACGCCGAGTTTGATACTACTGGTATAACGGATAATTGGAGCACCTAATACTAAGCCTAATAATATAGGTGATAGCCACCAAAAGAATACAGGTGTGAAGTAGTAGGCTGTGCTACCCCATGCTATAGCCACAATAGTAGAGAATAACGTATAACCAAACGCTTCTTTCCACGGAACCATACGACCTTCGCGCGGTTGTGCATCCCACTTCACTTTTTTACCTAAAAATACGCAAAGCACAAAGTAAGCATGAAATACCATCATTAATGGCGCAACAATAATAGCAAATACGGTTTCAATGATTGAACCTAGTATGAGCTTAATTGAACCACCAAAGCGTTTGTTTCTATGTATTAGGGTGACTATTACGCCCATTAATTTAGGCATTAATAAAATAACAATAGTTAAATACAAGAGTGAATCAATAAGATCGGTTTTAGCTATTTGCCATGTAGGAAATAATTGATAAACACGGTTAAAGTACACATCACTATTTAATGCGCGCGTTACTGCATCAATAGTACTTAGCGCTAGCATTGAGAGCCAAATTAGTGATGAAATATAGGCTGTTGCACCTAATAGAAAGTGCAGCTTACTCATTAATTTTAATTTAGATGACGATAGTAAACCTAAGTGCTGAATATTACCCTGTACCCAGCGTCTATCGCGTACAGCATAATCTAGGATATTACTTGGTACTTCTTCGTAGCTGCCTTCAATATCTGATAGTAATAGTACATCCCAACCTGCACTATGAAGTAGTGATGCTTCTACAAAATCATGACTTAAAATCTCACCGCCAAAAGGTGCGTTACCTTTAAGTGTTGGCAAGCCACAGCACGTTATAAATGCTTTAACTCTAATGATTGCATTATGACCCCAGTAGTTGGCTTTATCTGTTTGCCAAAATGCTGAGCCAGTAGCGAGCATTGGGCTATATAGCACTGATGCAAACTGTAAAAAACGACCAAAAAAGGTATCTTGACGAACAGGTATAGGAATCGTTTGGATCAGGCCTGCTTGTGGGTTGTTTAGCATGCTTGTAGTAAGTTCTAACATACATTTACCGGTCATGACGCTATCTGCATCAAGCACAATCATATGGTCGTAATTACTTCCCCAGCGCTCACAAAAGTCGGTTAGGTTACCTACTTTGCGGTGTTTGTTATCTTCGCGACGACGATAAAAAACATGCTTTGCTGTATCCCCTAAACGTTCGCACAATGCATGCCATGCACTTAGCTCGTTTTTAACTATTTGAGGGTCTTGTGTATCGCTTAATAAATAAAAATCAAAATTATCAAGCTGACCAGTTTCTTTTAACGATTGTAGACTTACCTCAAAGCCCGCGATAACACGGTGGGTATCTTCGTTATAAATAGGCATTACAACGGCGGTTTTCTGAGCGTTAATTGCCTCGTTATTGAACTCAATTGGTTTAATACGTTTTAACGTAAGCGGGTCAATTCGAAACAACTGTAGTACAAAGCCGATTGTGCCACTACAAAAGGCCGTTACAATCCAAGCAAATGTGATTGAGAATAATACTAAAAGGGCATACTCAAGTAGTGTCATACCGTTTGAGCTTAAAATCTCAAACATAATCGATATGCCGTAGCCAGATGTGCCAAGTGCCGCAATGGCAAATAGCCATACTCTTAGTGTTTTGAATGGCATTGGAGTGCCCCTACCTTTATTACTTGATGTCATTTGGGTACCAAACATAGCTCCATACCTCGCTAATTTCTTTGTCACGTAGTTTTAACGATAAACGCATATCAACGGGTTGATCGTCCTGTGGTGCAATTTTAAAGGCTACACGCCATCCACGTGAATCCGGAAGTTTTTGTACATTCACGTCGGTTACTTCGCCTGTTGTAAGTTGAATGTCGGCATCTAGTTTTAACTGTTTAGACAGTTGATTTATTTCTGATCCAGTAAAATCAACAGTAAATTGGCGGTGGCTTTTTGGTGGTGGGTTGTCCTCACCAGGTAAAGCGGCGCTACCAATTCTTGTACGTAGTACACGTGCTTTCTCGTGCTGAGTTAAAACTGAATTAAAGGTCGTCATTTTGTAGCTTAATTTCAATGAATCTCCGGCCTTCATTGGTTTTTCTGGTACCCAGTAACTTACGATATTGTCGTTAGTTTCTGTATCAGTCGGTATTTCTACAAGCTCTACACGACCATTTCCCCACTCACCTTGTGGTTCAATCCATAGGCTAGGGCGGTCGTGGTAATGTGCTTCTGTGTCTAGATAGTTATTAAAGTCCCGGTCTCGTTGAGCTAACCCAAAACCTTTCGGGTTATTGTACGAAAATGAAGTAACGCTGAGTTGTGATGGGTTGTTAAGAGGACGCCATACCCACTTGTCATCAGCAGATTGAGTTAATAGGCCATCCGAGTCATGAACTTCAGGGCGATAGTCATCAAAAAATTTGGTGCTGTTTTCGCCGTGATAAAACATACTCGTTAATGGTGCTACACCTAGTTTTTTAATATCTTTACGCGCAAAAATCTGCATATCAACATCAACTAGCATATTAGTTGTAGGGTCGACGCTAAATTTGTACGCACCAGAAATAGATGGACTATCCAATAATGCAAAAATGGTGATTTGTGTTTGCTCTGGCTTTGGTTTAACTAACCAAAACTCTTTGAACATTGGAAATTCTTCACCCGAATTCTCAGCAGTATCAATGGCAAGGCCTCTTGCTGATAAGCCATAAACTTGTTGAGGGCCAACGACTCTAAAATACGATGCTCCCTGAAATACCATTACTTCGTCTTTATACTCGTTAGTATTTAATGGGTAATGCACACGAAATCCAGCATGGCCTAGTTGAGTGCCTGCAACACTTTTAGCTATTTCTTCTTGTAGTGGTGCAGCAGTACCATCGTATTGGTAAAAGTCGGTGCTGAAAGGTAAGCGGCTACGTTTAGAGTCGCTATCAACAGTATTTATTGTTACGGGTGTTTTATATAAAAAACCAGGGTGGAATAATTGCAGCTCGTACAGGCCTTCATCTTTCCACACCGCTTTGTCTTTTTTAAATCGAATTGAACGGTAGTCTTGATAATCAATATTATTTAGCGCTTCAAGCTCGATGTTTTTAGGTGCAACATATTCTTCGCTTGCTAACTTTTTAGCGCGAGCGCTAATTACATCAAATAAGCTACTTTGTGGAATTGCTACATCAACAGTTGCAGCAATCGCTTGGTTGCTATTGCCCCAAGTCGAAAAAATAATAAGTAGACCCAGTAGTGGTGCTGACTTTTTTTGCCATTTAGGCAAGTTGTGGGTTAGTTGTTTCATTCTCATTCCTTTATAAAAACACGACTTATTTTTACGTTTAGGGTAAATATTGATTTGTTTTGTAAGTATCTTCTAATTTACTTAAAGCAAAATGTGAACCTTTATAAAAGTTCATATTTTTCAATAGGAAAACCAATATACGTAACTCACTGAGGTTTTTGTTGTGTAAAATTCACTCAATCTTATGTAGTTGTTACTGATTAATTACTAGAAGACTCACTAATCGTATGAACATATTACGGGGAGTTTAATGAAGCTTGTCTGAATTACATTTGTATAAAATAAAAAAAGCCGCAAAAGCGGCTTTTTATATGTTTAGATTTTACTTAATTATTTCTTTTTAAATCGACGCACTATTGATAGTGGTGCTAAAAGAAGTGATAACCATAGTAATGAACCTGCATCATTATCATCATCTGAGCGTAAGTTATTTACCTTAACGGCTACTTTTTCAATGTTTGATAAGTTACCAGCACTATCTTGAGCTTGTACTGTTAAAGTAATACGATTTTCGAATTCGTAATCAATCTCTCCAGCAACAATTAACTGCCCCTCATTGTTAATAGAAACGCTGTCATTATCAGATGTAATAAATTTAACAACTGGTGATTCATCGGCATTTGGATCACTAAAATCGAGCGTGCCGATAATTGTACCAATTGGGCTGTTTTCATCGATTGCAAAAACTTGATCAGCTGCAATTACAGGTGTCTGCTCTTCAGGCGTTAAAGTAATTTCAGATTTAATATCAATGATCACAGGGTCATGGTCTGATGCACGGTATGCACTTTCAGAGTACAAGCTAGATTGTTGACCTTCGCTTTTAAACTCTACATTGTAATCAAGTGAAATAGGTTCATCTGCGTTGATATGCCAATCTGTTGCAGCGACAACTTTGCTAAGTAATGATTGTGTAACTACTGCATGGTCTAAACTTCCTGCACGACCAGAAAAGCTATAAGAATAACCAAGTGTATCACCATCAATTTCAGCAACTACATTTTTGTAGCCTTTATCAGCAAATGCACGTATTGGATCTTCCATTGCGTAAGCATTCATATCGCCGACTAAAATAGTATCTTCGTCATCAACACCGGTTGGTTTGCTATCAAGCCAATCTGCGAATGCATTAGCACCTTGCGTGCGTATTTCATTCCAACAGCCTTGGCCATCACCTAAATCTGCATTATTTCCAGAAGCACTACCACAACTTTTAGATTTAAGATGTGACACAGCAACAGTAAATACTTCATCAGTTTCTATTGATTTAAAGCTTTGTGCAATTGGAGCACGGTTACTAAAATCAAATGGAGCCTCAGTTGTAATGGCAGCAGTGCCTACTTCTTCTACTTTGTTAGCACGATAGATAAGTGCGGTAGTAATTGCATCGGTACCAATTTGATCTACGTTAAAATCAACAAATGCATAGTTGTTAGCACTATCTGCATCATTTAATGCATCTACTAAGCTAGCAATTGCACTAAATTCGCCAAAGCCATCATTCTCAATTTCCATTAAACCAACAACATCGGCTTCAATAGCGCTAATGGCACTTACAATTTTAGCTTCTTGACGAATAAATTCAGCTTCAGTATCTGCACCTCGAGATGTAGGGAACCCTCCGCCTTGGCCATCACCATTGAAGTAATTAAGTACGTTAAAGCTAGCTACACGTAAATCTGCTTCAGCATTAAGTTCAGGCGCATCTTCACGTGCATTTGTTGCAATAAACGAAGGCGCTAAAGTTGGGTGAATTCGGTAAAGACCGAAGCTATAAGCAAGTGCTCCTGTAACAGTATTAACAGTATCGCCAGTTCGTAATGTATTTTCTGCCGATAAGCCTGGAGTTGGATAAGCTGTTGGGTCTAAGTTTTGTACTGTAGAGCCATCATCTATTAAAATCTTTTTAAGTAGATTTTCAGTTTCAACTGCATTAGCAGCATCGCCAGGTAACGCAACCTGGGTACCTTGGTACAAGCGCTCTGTTGCTAATTCAACTTCACCATATCGACCAAGACCAAAGTTATTAGTCACTACTAATGGTTGCTCTAATGTGACTAACATACCTTCAAAAGCTTCTAAATCAGTTGTATTAGCCAAAGGTAAAGTGATTTTTGTAGCTGCTGCAGCTAAACCAGTGCCACACACCGCAACTTGGCTAACACTGCCAATTTGTGTTGCATCAAAATATTCTTCAACAGTACCTTGTACACGTACATGGTCGCCTACATTCACGTCAGTATCTGCAAAATATACAAATACACCTTCAGAGGTAAGTGGGTCTGCATCTATATCAGCAGCCAGTGAGTTAACAAAAAAGCCTTTTAATTGTTCATCACCTTGAAAATCGGCGCTTACAACACCTTCAAGTTCTACTAATGTACCTACAAGTGGGCTAGCAGAGCCGTCACCTTGAATAGCATTTATTAGTGTTTTTTCTGCACCACAAACTAGTGGTTCAAGTGGTTCTGGTTCAGGGTCTGGCACAGGAGCGGTACCGCCGTTTCCTGTGTGTGAACCTAATCCATCAAAGGTGTCAATATCAAACTGTTCCCACTCTTCGCTAGGATCAAAAATGGCTGTCGAGTCAGTTCGGCCTGTGGTAATGCTATCTTTTCTTCGCAGCGTTTTGTTAACCGTAGTTACACCCCCTTCAGACCACTCTGAACCCGGATCAAAACCAACTTGACCAAAACTATCAACAATTACACCGTCTTTAGTTAAAACAAGGGCATCATCACCGTTATAGTAGGTTACTGTGCTGGTTTCATCTGCAATATCAAGTATTGCAGCTGCTGCACTGGGGTTTGAAATAATGTAGGTGGTATTGGCGGCCAATGTTCCGGTTAAATCAATCGAGTTGCCAATCGAGCTGCTACCATTTGAATAGAGTCCTAAAGTATAACCTTCAAGAGAAAGCTCCGTATCAGCATTATTATAAAGCTCGATTGCTTTATTATTACTGCTTCCCTCTATATATTCTGAAATGATTAGATCAGCGGATGCTGGTGCACTGAGACTGGCTATAACAAGTGCGAGTGGTGTTATTTTTGTTTTAAACATTTTTTTATTATTCCCGTGTATTAATCCCAAAATGGGACACCAGTTTAGAGAATAAATATGACAAAAATAATACAAAAATGTAAACGAATGTAAATAAAAGGCGGTTTAACCGCCTTTTAATAAAAAATTACTTTTTAGCTAGATATTTTGCGGCTTGCTTAGCAAAGTAGGTTAATATTCCATCGGCGCCTGCACGCTTAAATGCAAGTAAAGATTCCATTATTGTAGCCTCTTCACTTAACCAACCGTTATCAATTGCTGCTTTGTGCATTGCATACTCGCCACTTACCTGATATGCGAAAGTAGGTACACCAAATTCGTCTTTAACACGCCGTACAATATCTAAATAAGGCATACCGGGCTTTACCATAACCATATCAGCGCCTTCTTGTAAGTCTAATGCGACTTCACGTATTGCTTCATCAGAGTTTGCTGGATCCATTTGGTAAGTTTTTTTATCAGCACCTTTTAAGTTACCAGCAGAGCCTACAGCATCTCTAAATGGGCCATAGTAGCTAGATGCGTATTTAGCTGAGTAGGCCATAATTCGAGTATGAATAAACCCATCAGCTTCAAGTGCTTCGCGAATAGCGCCAATACGACCATCCATCATATCAGAAGGGGCAACAACATCAGCACCAGCTTCTGCATGGGAAAGTGCTTGTTTAACTAAAATTTCAGTAGTGACATCATTAATAACATAACCTGAATCATCAATAATACCATCTTGGCCATGCGTAGTGAAAGGGTCAAGTGCTACATCAGTAATCACACCCAACTCAGGAAAAGCTTCTTTTAAAGCTCTTACGGTACGTTGCGCTAAGCCATCATCGTTATATGCTTCTTCGGCAAATAATGATTTTTTATCCGCAGGCGTTACCGGAAAAATAGCAACGGCAGGTACGCCAAGCTCAACGAGTTCTTTTGCTTCAACAAGCAGTAAATCAATTGATAGGCGCTCAATACCAGGCATTGATTCAATTACCTCGCGGCGATTTTTACCATCAAGTACAAATACAGGGTAAATTAAATCATTTACGCTAAGCTGGTTTTCAGCCATTAAGCGGCGAGAAAAGTCGCTGCGGCGCATTCTGCGCATGCGAGTATATGGGAAAAGGTCTAATCCTGATTGGGCCATATTAATATGCTCCTACTGTGGTAATGGAAAAGTGATTACTTGATTACGGCCATGCTGCTTTGCGTAATAAAGTGCTTTGTCGGCGCACTCAGTAAAAATTTGAGGGTTGCTAACATCATCAGCAATACTGGTGTATACACCAGCGCTAATAGTAAATTGAATATCATTATTGGCAACCGTTACTGTACTTACTGAGATATCAGCTCGTATTTTTTCAGCTATGTCTTGTGCGCCTTCACTAGGGGTATTAGGTAATAGCACAACAAATTCTTCACCGCCATAACGGGCAACTTCATCGAGTGGTCGTTTTAAATGGTCTTTTATAAGGTCAGACACTGCTTTAATAACTTGATCGCCAATGATATGGCCGTACGTGTCGTTGATATTTTTAAATCGATCTATATCAAGCATAACAATGCTAAGCGGCGTTTGTTCTCGACGAGAGCGACGAAGCTCCATTACCAGTTTTTTATCAAAAAAGCGTCTGTTTTTTATTCCAGTCAATGCGTCTTCAGTATTTAGTAACTCAAGTGAGCGGTTTTTTTCTTCAAGCTCTCTAAGCGTCACTTGTAATTCAAAGGTGCGCTCGTCCACCTGAGATTCAAGTTCTTGGCGAGTTTTTTCTTGTAATTTTAAGCGCTCTTTAAGTAGTGTATCTTGTGCTGTGTTTTCAGCAATCAAGGTCTGTTGGGCAATCACTTCTTCATCGCGTTGTAAAATAAATAACTTCATTACGCTGTAGCATAAGCAAAAAGTGCAACCAAAAAAGCATGCAAATACAAATGCGAGCGTACTTCTGTCAAAGGCGTATAGGCCCATTACTGCAACAGTAAAATAAAGCATTACCACCAAGAAAAAAACCAATACAAGTAATAGTGCTTTGTTTGGTTTAGAAGGCGTTAAACGCACGCACATAAACGTAGTTACAATATAAAAGCCTAAAACGATTGGAGTAGTGATTAAACAAAATAATGTAACTATGTTGTTTGGAAGTAGCCAAATAAATAATAACGAAATGGCTAAAGCGTTAACTACAACTTTTTGAATAGCTAGCAGAAGTGAGGGTCTTGGATGGCAAACTTGCTTTTGCAAAGGCAAAAACATTAAAGTGATAAGCGTAAGTAATATAGGGATCATAACTTGCTGTAATGCAGGCAAATTAGGATGAACGTACCTTAAGCCAAAACCACAAAGGTAGGCTAATACACTACCTAATGTGAGAGATATAACCCCAGCATAAATAAAATAACCTTTACGTGAAAAACCATATAAAACTATGCAACTCACACCCAAAGAAAATATAAAACCAATCAATAAGCCATAGAGTAAATTGAGTTTTCCTTTGTGTGCCAAATAAGCTTCTGGTTGCCACAATGTTAAAGGGACTCGCAAGCCTGAGCTATTCGCCACTTTCATTATAATAAGCGTTTCGCTATTTGCAGGGCTGAGCAGTTTAACTAATAAAGATTCACTTTTAATTGTGCGCTTATATAAGGGGTAGGCATCACCAATTTGAGTATAAGAAAGTAATTGCGAGTTATGTAATTGATATACTTGAACGTCGTTTAGCAAAGGGTTATTTAGTGACAATATTTGCTCAGTATTATAACTAAGTGTGTTTTTTATCTTAAATTTTATCCATACAGGGCGCCGCTCTAGTCCTAAATTAAGGGGTTTTCCTGTGTTTTTTTGCCACTGTATATGGCTGCTTTGTTGTGCACTTAATAGCGACGTTGGTTCAAAAGAGTAATACAGGTTATTAATGTTTTGAGAGTTAAAATCGTGTTTTATTATTACTGGGTTTGCGAAAGAGCAAAAAGTGCAAAGGAATACTAATAGGCTTAAAAGTGCCTTTGCATAGGCCATTAACGATCTTCTAAACCAAAAACACGGTGAAAGTTTTCTGTAGTTTTACGGGCCACAACTTCTTCATCTATTTGATAAAGTTGTGCAATCGTTTGACAGATATAAGGAAGCAGGGCAGGTTCATTTTTACGTGATTTAGGTTTTGGTTTAACTGTTCGTGGAATTAAAAATGGTGCATCAGTTTCTATTAATAATCGATCTAGAGGAATGCTAGGCACTAGCTGTTGTAAATCTTTTCCACGCCTTTCATCACATACCCAACCCGTTATACCAATATATAGACCTAAATCTAAATATTGCTTTAGAGCTGCTGAGTTACCCGTAAAGCAGTGGAGTACACCGCGAATATTAAACTCTTTTAATATACTTAACATGTCGTCACTTGCATCACGTTCATGTAAGTAAACAGGTAAATCTAATTTTTCAGCAAGTGCTAATTGGCGCCTAAAAATACTACGCTGTACATCGCGAGGCGAAAAGTCGCGGTTATAATCAAGGCCGCACTCACCAATAGCGATAACATGCTTACTATTTGCAAGTACAGTTAGTTGTGCTTCTAGTTCATTAGTGGCTGATTTTGCATCATGTGGGTGGATACCCGCCGTAGAATATTGAAGATGCTTTGTTGCAAGTTCAAGTGATTGCTGACTGCTTGCAATATCACAACCAATAATAAGCATATTTGTAACACCCGCTTCATTGGCACGGGTAATTACATCGTGATGCTGCTCATCAAATTGATGATTAGTTAAGTTAACTCCAGCATCAATTAACGTATATGACATTATTTAGTACGTTTAACGCGAATAGAGCGGTTTTCACCGTCAATTTTAAGTAAAAATGAGTTAAAAACACCACGGCTAATTACAATCGTATCGTTCTTTTTCAAGCGCATGCTGTCAGAGCCAATTTGACGCCATTGTTGACCGTTATCTAGCGAAATAATTAACTCGCCGTAAGCAGCTTCTTCAACTGAAGCAACCATCGCTTTAATTTCAGCGTCTTTTTCTGTCTGTGATTTTTTGTACTCTAACCCAAATTCATCAGCTGTTGTTTTTACTTCTGTTGGTGTTGTGGCTACTGCCTGAGGCACATTATTAGCTGTTGGTGGTGTGAGCGTTTTTGTTACAGATGGCTTAACCAGTGACTTACCCGCGATGGTATTATCGTAACAAAGTAAGCGGTTAAAATCGTTTTCGATAAAGCTACATGCTTGTAACGCTTGAGTATTAAACTCTGTTTGCGCAGCAAAAGTCGGTGCGCTTAATAAAACCAATAGTGAGAGTAGTTGTTTTTTCATTTTATTCCTCAGATTCTTTTTGTGGTTTAGCGGTATAAAACTTTGCTAAAATTAGACCTAGTTCAAACAGAAGAAGCATCGGAAATGCTAGCAATGTTTGTGATAATACATCAGGCGGTGTTAAAAACATCGCGACTACAAAAACACCCACGACGATATAAGGGCGCTTTTCTTTTAAGCTTTTTGTTGTTGTTGCGCCACTCCAGCATAGCAACATAATAGCCACTGGAATTTCGAAAGCGACGCCAAATGCAAAAAACAACTTTAATACAAATCCTAGATAACTACTTATGTCAGGTGCAAGGGTCATCATTTCGGGACCGGTACTTGTAAAAAATCCTAAAATAATTGGCAGGACTACAAAGTAACAAAAGGCTATACCGCCATAAAATAATATTATACTTGAGGCGAGAATAGGCATGAGCATTTTCTTTTCGTGCTGATATAAACCCGGCGCTATAAACCCCCAAACTTGATGCAATATCCATGGAATCGACGCAAATAAAGCGACAAATAAAGTAAGTTTGAAAGGTGCAAAAAAGGGAGCTGTTACATCGGTTGCAATCATGGTTGCCGTACTTGGCAAATGCGAGACTAACGGCTGTGCAACAAAAGCATAAATATCATTTGCAAAATATACTATGGCAATAAAAATAACAAAAATGCTTAGTAGCGCTTTTATTAGCCGATCACGCAACTCAATTAAATGAGCTACAAACCCTGATTTTACTTCCTCAGCCATTATTTTTTATACCATGTAGTAAGTTGACCACAAAGTGAGAAATAAATTTCACTTTTTCTCATCAAGTTGTTGGTTATTTGATGTATCAGATTGTTGTTTCTTGTAGCTGTGAGTAACTGATTCAGCCGCTTTTTGTAGCTCTGTTAGTGAGCTTTGTAACTCAGGGCTTAAATCTTTTAATTCTTGCTGTTCTGCTTTTTTAAGGTTTTCGTGCAGCTCATGGATTCGAAGTTCTTCACTTACTTCGGCTTTTACTGAGTTGGCAAGTGATTTAGCGGTTTTAACCCATTTACTCACTGTTCTAATCGCAACAGGTAAACGCTCAGGGCCGAGCACCACTAAACCAACAATAAAAATAACAACAAGTTCCCACATGCCCATACTAATTAAACCTTATTGTTATCTTTGTTTTTTTCAGTATCGGTTGAGTTGTCAGCAGTGTTTTTTTCTGATTGTTGAATTTGCTCGGATTTCTCTTTCTCGCTCATTTGATCATCCGACATTGCTTTTTTGAAGCCCTTTACAGCGCCCCCAATATCGCCACCCATCCCGCGTAGTTTTTTTGTGCCAAAAAGTAAAACTATGATCGCTAAAACAATTAATAATTGCCAAATACTAATACCACCAAAACCCATGGTTTTCTCCAATATATAAAACGGTTAAATGTTTATTTTAAATACTAATTATACGCTCACTAGCGCAAATAGCACCCAGTTTATGCGCTGCGCCATGCCGCTATAAAGCTAATAGCCGATAAGCTTATTGCAAGACTTGCAGCTATTAAATCGTGCTGTAAATAACAAAGTGTTGCCATAATCATTGTAGCACTACCAAATAAACTCAATATTAAAGGTTTATGAGATACCTTTTGTTCTTGAGGTTGAATGTGTGGTGCACGCTTTAAATTTTGATAAATTAGATCCGGTAACTCAGGCATTTTTTCAGCCCAAAATGGCAAGTTAGCATACATTTGCTTCAGTACTGATAGCGGTCCAACTTGTTGCTTTACCCAGTCTTCTAAAAAGGGCTTAGCTGTTTTCCATAAGTCGAGTTGTGGGTAAAGCTGACGTCCCAATCCTTCAACGTATAATAAAGTTTTTTGTAGTAGTACTAATTGCGGCTGTACCTGCATGTTAAAACGACGTGCAGTATTAAATAGATTTACGAGTACGTGCCCAAATGAAATTTCGGCCAAAGGTTTATTAAATATAGGCTCGCAAACTGTGCGAATCGCAAATTCAAATTCTTCAATGCTAGTATCTGGTGGTACCCAACCAGAATCAACGTGTAGCTGTGCAACTTGGCGATAATCACGATTAAAAAAGGCGATAAAGTTTTCAGCTAAATAGCGTTTATCTTCTTTGCTTAACGTACCAACAATACCGCAATCAATACCGATATACATTGGGTTTTCAGGGTGCTCTCGAGAGACGAAAATATTACCCGGATGCATGTCGGCATGAAAAAAACTGTCTCTAAACACCTGCGTAAAAAACACTTCTACGCCACGCTCAGCAAGTAATTTCATATTAGTGTTTTGCGCCATAAGTGCATCGGTATCAGAGACGGGTATGCCGTAAATACGCTCCATCACCAGCACATTGCTACGGCTGTAATCACTGTAAACTGCAGGGATGTATAATGAATCAGAGCCTTCAAAATTGCGTTTTAGTTGAATGCCGTTGGCACCTTCTCGCATTAAGTCGAGCTCGTCTAGGAGTGTTTTTTTATATTCTTTAACTACTTCAACCGGGCGCAGGCGTTTTGATTCGTTATGTACTTTTGCAAGTACCTTTGCGAGCTTTTCCATTAGCGCTAAATCGGCATTAATTTGCTCATAAATATTGGGTCTAATAACCTTAATTACGACATCTTGCTCAATACTCTGCTCATCAATAAGTTTTGCTGTATGTACTTGCGCTATAGATGCAGAGGCCAGTGGAGTTTGTGAAAACTCACTAAATAATTCACTTATATCGTTAATTTCGAGCGCTTTTTCTATTATTTTTTGTGCGAGCTCGCCTTCAAATGGTTGAACTTGATCTTGTAAAAACGCAAGCTCTAAAGCGATATCATGAGGGAGTAAATCACGACGAGTAGAGAGCATTTGACCAAATTTGATCCAAACAGGACCCAGCTCTTGCAATGCTAAACGTAAACGTAGCCCCGCAGGTTTTTCTTTGTGCTGATTACGCAGCCAAAATAAACTGCCACGGGCTATTTTACCAAACCAAGGCACTTTATGCTTTGGAATTAGCTCGTCTAGTCCATAGCTAAGTAACGTTTTGGTGATGTTATACAAACGTGCAGTCGACACAAAAAATCCTTAGCGGGTGTTTGAAGGTAAAAAAGAATTTAAGAGGGCGTTAATGCGTTGCTCAACGGCAGCGACTTGTCCTTTGAGTTCTCTATTTTTTTGTTTAAATTGCTCAAGTTCTAATGGATGAATAGTAATTGCGAGCTCATCTTGGCATAAACTTGTAAGCATGGTACTTATTTTAGTATTGGTTTTGCTGCTCTTTTGTTTTAGCTCTTTTAAGTGCAGGTATAACTGCTGAGCGGGGGCATCGCCAATGTATTTAGAAAGTTGTTCAGGCCAATCAATATCAATACCTGAAAATGCATTGCTATAAGTTTGCGCAATATTTAAATCGCCTTGTAAGTCGAGCTTATCTTGGCGAATTAATTGGGTAAGCATTGCAGGGTTTTTGAGCGCTAAAAGTGTCTCTATATCTGCGCTGATCATACAATCTGCATTTTCATTGCTTTGAGCGCTGTATAAGTGTAATTGATCAGCACTATAAACGAGTTGGATGCTTTGTTGCCAATCTCTTATTTCAACCACTAAGCGCTTATGTTTAACGGCGTTTAGCTTTTGAGATAATTTTGGGTCAAGGCTAAGCGCTTGATTTAGTACACGCTCAATTAGCGAAAGTACAAAATTAGGTAACATAAAAAACTCAGATGACATTGCACCATTATTGCTTTTTGTTATTTTTTCAAGCGCCATAACTGCTAGCCTTAATATTTAAAACCACGATGCAGTGCAACAATTCCGCCTGTGAGGTTTTGGTATGTTGTTTGTTCAAAGCCCGCATCTTCCATCATCGCTTTTAATGTGTCTTGATCTGGATGCATACGAATAGACTCAGCTAAATACTTGTACGATTCACTGTCGTTAGCAACTAGCTTACCCATTGTTGGCAATAAATTAAATGAGTAAAAATCGTAAGCTTTACTAAGTACGTCATGCTCTGGTTTTGAAAACTCTAAAACAAGTAATCTGCCACCTGGCTTTAAAATACGGTACATAGAGCGTAATGCTTTGTCTTTATCGGTAACGTTACGTAAGCCAAAGGCAATAGTGATCACATCAAAGCTATTATCTGGAAATGGCAGCATTTCTGCATTCATTTGTACGTAGTCAATATTGCCTACTAAGCCAAGATTGTGTAGTTTTTCACGACCAACCTTAAGCATAGATGAATTTATATCGCCCAAAACAACTTGACCGGTCTCGCCAACTAATTGGCTAAATTTTGCCGTTAAGTCGCCAGTGCCGCCGGCTAAATCGAGTACATGATGGCCTTTACGAACACCTGAGCTTGCAATAGTTTGACGTTTCCATAAACGATGCACACCAAAAGACATTAAATCATTCATTACATCGTATTTTGCAGCTACTGAGTGAAATACATCAGCAACCATAGAAGCTTTGTCGCCCTCGGCTACTGTTTTATAACCAAAATGCGTGGTCTTTTGTTCGGTTTCGTTCATGACTAATCTCTATCGTGACAATAGAGGTTAGTGTACTTTATTGTACGCAGTAGGCGCAATTTGAATATGATTTATCAGGTAATTTATTGCCCTGCAGTGTAGCTACTTTGTCCTAATGACCGCGCTTTAAAAGCCGCATGAGACGCTTTTTTAGCTAACTGGTTAAAATCATCTTCTTGTAGATGTTGAGCAATTCCTAGAGATAAGCCAATACTAGGTAACTTAATCCCTGTTTTTGAACTAACAAAGCGAAGCTTTTCGACTCCATTTCGGACTTTTTCAGCAATAACATTGGCTGTTTCTGGGTCTATATCGGCGAGTAAAACAGTAAATTGATCTTTAGCTGTGCGGCCAGGTAAGCCACTTTGAAAAACATATTTTTGCACTTGTTTAGCTACTTTATTCAAAATAACTTCACCAATTATATCACCGTAATTTTCAGTAAAGTGATCAAGGTTATCTATTTGAATCGCAATGGCGCAAATAGACTTTTTTTGATTAGTCCATACTTGAGTTTGTTGCGTTAAATAATGGCGTTTATAAAGCCCTGTTTGGCTATCAATAATATGTTGTTTACGAAGTTGATTTAGCTGCTTTTTTGTTTTTTCGTGTAGTTGTTTGGCTTTAATTAGTTCTTGCTTAAATTGCTTGTGTTGATTTAGTAATTCGGCGGTTTGATTATGAAGTACTTCAAGCGCTTGACGGCTTTGTTCTATGTTGTTCTCATCTAGTGAATGTACGCATTCGCTCACCTGACCCGCAAAGCGAATTATCTGTTTTTCAGTAGCTTGAGAGTTTTGAGAAAGTGAACTTATAACACCATCAACATTTTGAATCATGTTGACTTGATCTGTGTGACCGGTATTTAAAAATTCAGCATGGAGCTGTTCAATTAAAACGCTGTCTATATTGTCTTCAACCGCTATAGCGCGGTCTAAGGCTTTGTTCAGCTCAAGGTTAGTTTGGCTAGTATAGGTATAAACAACTTGATAATTGAGCGGCGTAGGAGAAAGTGCATAGCGCTCTAAAAACACACACACTTTAGTCATCTTCTCTTGTGCAATAGCCATGGAATCATGGAACATCATTTTAAATACCAACTAAGTACGCATAAGTGCAAATTTTAAAATATCTCATTCCATGAGGCGGTTATGCGTCCGAGCTTTTTATTATTTTTTTATACAGTAATCATTATCCGCGCTATTTAAAAGCAAAAACGATAGTTAGGGAACTTAAATTTTACTTTAGCAGCCCAATCGCTGTTTTTCTCATCAATTCGGCTGGTTTTTACTTCTGTTAACGTATGTAGCATTATTTCAATATGCTAGTTTGTCTCATTTACTTGCTATTTCTTTAGCCTACGATAGTTTTATGCAATCTATTGCATCATCAAGTTAAATAATAATGAATCTTTTTTTACCAAAAACGCTTCGCCAAACGCTTCTTGGCATAACTGCTTTATGTTCGTTAAGTGCATGTCAAATAACCACACCCAATGCGGATGAGCAGTTTACTCAAGTAGCACAATCTATTGTTCAATATAGAGAAAGTATAAATCCTTATAGCAGTTCAAAAGGGGTTGATGGCTATTTACTTGCCAATTTATCGCCAGAATTTTTAGCAAAGCAGTACAAAAGTAATACTCAATTATTAGCAGACTTAGATGCCGTAGATGCAACTAAGCTTAGTGACGAAAATCAAATTAACTTAAGTATTATTCGTGCTCAGGTGCAAAATAGCGTTGACGAATATGTGTTTAATGCGCATTACATGCCGCTTACATCTGAGTATGGTTTTCACTCCGGTCTGTCGTACATCGTTAACAGTTCTCAATATAAAAAAGAGCAAGATTTAGAGACATACCTTGCACGTTTAGCACAAATCCCCCGCTTTTTTGAGCAAAATATATATTGGATGAAAAAAGGGCTCGAAACAGGTCTCACCCAACCAAAAGCAGTGTTAGAAGGATACGAAGACTCCATAAGTACTTATATTGTTGATGATGTAACTCAATCAGAATTTTATAAACCGTTTTTAGCTAACACTGCCAGTTTAAGTGAGAGTGACTTTTATGCACTTCAACAGCGAGCTAAAGTTGTTTTAAAAAATAAAGTAATACCAGCATATAAAGGCTACTTAACGTTTTTTACTGAGCAATACCAACCGGGCGCCCGCACAAGTATTGGTATTTCAGAAACCCCTAATGGCAAAGCTTTTTATAAAAACCGTGCTAAGCATTACACCACTACCGACATGACACCAAAAGAGATCCACGAGCTAGGCTTAAAAGAAGTTGCTCGCATTCGAGGTGAAATGGAAGCTGTAATAAAAGAAGTTGGTTTTAAAGGCTCATTTGCTGAGTTTATTCACTTTTTACGTACCGACCCACAGTTTTACGCAACAACACCAGAGCAACTTTTGAAAGAAGCATCTTACATTGCTAAAAAAATGGATGCACAGCTGCCTAAGTTATTTCATACCTTGCCGCGCAAACCTTATGGCGTGGCACCGGTACCCGCAAGTATTGCCCCTAAATACACAACAGGTCGGTATTCTGGCTCTAATCGAAATGATGAAGCTGGATACTACTGGGTAAATACTTACGCTTTAGATAAGCGCCCTCTGTATGTTTTAGAAGCATTAACGTTGCACGAAGCAGTGCCAGGTCATCATTTACAAATATCACTTAATGCAGAGCTTGAAAATTTGCCGAGCTATCGTCGTGATGCTTACCTTTCGGCATTTGGCGAAGGTTGGGGGCTTTACTCTGAATATTTAGGTTTAGAGGCAGGCTTTTATCAAGACCCATATAGCCGTTTTGGTCGCTTAACTTATGAAATGTGGCGAGCAGCACGTTTGGTTGTTGATACAGGGATGCACATGTATGGCTGGAGCCGCGAGCGAGCTATGAACTTTATGAGCGAGAACACCGCGCTTTCGCTGCATAATGTTAAAACAGAAACTGATCGTTATATATCTTGGCCAGCTCAGGCACTGTCATACAAAATTGGTGAGTTAACTATTAAACGTTTACGTGTTGAAGCAGAGCAAGCGCTTGGACCAAATTTTGATATTCGCGAATTTCATCATCAGGTTCTTCGCCATGGTTCAGTGCCCTTGTCAGTATTAGAAACACAGGTACGTTTATATATAAAAAATGAGTTAACTAAGCTGCAAAATTAGCTTTGTAGGGCTTATAAACCTTGAACAAACAAAGGTGTTGTGTCATTTTGACCGCAACACCTTTTTTATACCACAGACCTAGTAATGTAGTTTATTTTAGCGACTCCAATCGTCAAAATATTCACATACTACGCAATAGGTATTATCTAAAAATATAGCCATCAAGGGGCCTTAGATGAGCAATTTCATTATGTTTAGTATTGACGTATTTGCGAGTATTTTTATTATCGCACTTGGGTTAATTGTGCTTACTGTTATTATTTTTTACTTTCGCGATATAACACAAACAAAACATGCTATTAGGCGTAACTACCCAGTAATTGGCCGCTTTCGATATTTTTTTGAACGCCAAGGTGAATTTTTCAGACAATACTTTTTTGCTCTCGATCGAGAAGAAATGCCATTTAACCGCGCTGAGCGCAGTTGGGTTTACCGCGCAGCAAAAGATGTCGATCGCACCGCTGCATTTGGTTCAACACAAAGCTTAGAAGTGACGGGTACGGTTATGTTTATGAACTGTGCTTTTCCTACTTTAGATGAAGAAGCACTCGACCCGAGTAATGTTACTTTAGGTCCGTATTGTAAAACACCTTACACCACTAATTCGTTATTTAATGTGTCGGGCATGAGCTTTGGTGCGCTTTCAAAGCCTGCTGTGCGCGCTTTATCAAAAGGTGCTAAATTAGCGGGTTGCTGGATGAACACAGGTGAAGGGGGCTTAAGCCCTTACCACCTTGAAGGTGGCGCCGATCTGGTATTTCAAATTGGTACAGCTAAATATGGTGCCCGAGACGAGCATGGAAACTTAAGCACCGAAAAACTTAAAGAAATAGCAGCTCACGAACAAGTCAAAATGTTCGAGCTAAAAATGAGCCAAGGTGCAAAACCAGGTAAAGGCGGTATGTTACCAGGGCGCAAAGTTAACGCCGAAATAGCTAAAATTAGGGGTATTCCAGAAGGGCAAGATTCGATTAGCCCAAATGGACACCCTGAAATTAAAAATCCAGCCGATATTCTCGATATGATAGCCACTGTACGTAATGCCACAGGAAAACCAACAGGCTTTAAAGCCGTTATTGGTGATTACACCTGGTTAGAAACGTTATTTGCAGAAATTAATCATCGTGGCATTGAGTCGGCACCCGATTTTATAACAATTGATAGTGCTGATGGTGGTACGGGGGCTGCACCGCAGCCGCTTATGGATTCGGTGGGTTTACCTCTTCGCGAAAGCTTGCCGCTTGTTGTTAATATGCTTGAAAAGCACGGGCTTCGAGAACGCGTGAAAATTATTGCATCGGGTAAATTAATCGTTCCTTCAAAGGTTGCATGGGCATTAGCGCTCGGTGCTGATTTTGTTGTATCGGCTCGTGGTCATATGTTTGCACTGGGCTGTATTCAGGCAATGCAATGTAATAAAGATACCTGTCCAACCGGGATCACTACGCATAACGAGCGTTTGCAACGCGGCTTAAATGTAGCTGATAAAGCGCAACGAGTAGCTAACTATAATAAATACATTCATTACGGAGCCGGTTTAATTGCTCACTCATGTGGTGTAACAAGTGCACGTGAATTAGGCCGTAAACATGTTCGGATAGTGCAAGAAAGTGGGCTTTCAGAGCCGCTTGATAAAATTTATGAAAACTACAAATAAGTTTTAACAACTAGAAGGCGCTTATAGCGCCTTTTTTAATGCTTGTTAGTTTAATTGGCTTATTAATAAACTAAAGAATGCTTCTTTGTTGTTGCATGTTTGTGCATTTAAAATAAGTTGCTCGCCTAGTGCTAATGTTTGTTTTTGCACTGTAAGGCGCGCATTGTCATCACTAATACTATCTATATCGCTTACGTGCGCAAGCCCTATAGTACGCCTAATTAGCTCAGCACCACAGTAACCAACAGCATCTTGCAATACGTTTTTCATAAAGTATTGCGCATAGCCTACTGGCGCTAATGATTCATCCAATGTTTTAGTGCGTATTAATTCAAGCCATTGCTGCTCAAATAAACTATAGGTGTCTACGATACAGCTAAGTAAATGTGTTTGGTAATTGCGACGTGCTACAAAGTCATCAATATGACCTGCTTGCGCGCAGTAATTCAATAGTAAATTACCAATAAAAGAGCCAATATCGAACCCAATAGGCCCAAAAAAGCCAAACTCCGGGTCAATCATCTTTGTGTTATTACAATCAACAAAAATGCTACCGCTGTGCATATCACCATGAAGTAATGTTTGCGGGTTAGATAAAAAATTAGCTTTTAGTTTTGCTATTTCTAACTTCAATGCGTTGTTTTTTTGTATTGCGTCAACTTCGTTTTGTAGTTGCTTTGGGTAGTTATTGCGTTCGTGCTCAATGTACGGATCGCTAAAAAATAAGTCTTCAGTGATTTGGCAAAGCTCAGGATTAGTAAATTGGCTAACGAGTGCTTTTTTAGTTTGCGCGGTTAAGTAAAAATCTGAATTATAAAAGCCGGTGTGGCTTAAGTAGGTCGCTACGTGCTGCGCTAATTTAGGGAATTGCTCTGCATTATTTTGTGCAGTACGCAATATTTGTAAATTACCTAAATCTTCTAAAATAGTCAGCGCTTGCATTTCACTATAATGTAAAACATTAGCAGTATAAGTAGGGCAAATAGCACCATGGTTAAGTAAAACTTGTGCTTCTATACGGGCTCTATCAAGCGTTAATGGCCACGACTCACCCACGCAACGCGCGTAAGGCAGAGCTTGCTTTAAAATAACACTATTGTTTTGCTCATCAGTAATTCTAAATACTAAATTAAGATTGCCATCACCAAACTCATATGCCGTTAAGGTTTGTCCGGAATCAAAAAAATTACATTGTTTAGATTCAATTAATGTCGATACGTAATCGATAGCGCGCTGTGCATTAAAAGCAACATAGTTAGTCATGGTTTAAATCTCAAAAATCAGCTTTTAAGCATTCTATACTTTTAAATGTTTAGATGTCTACAAGTCTAACTTGAGAGTTATTCAAAGTGGTGTAAAATAACGTTACGCATTTTTAATACCTTAAGCATTATGCAAAACTTAATCGCAAGCAGTTTAAAATATGAAAACGGGTCG
Organism: Pseudoalteromonas sp. SR45-1; assembly: GCF_014163655.1. Taxonomy (NCBI): domain Bacteria; kingdom Pseudomonadati; phylum Pseudomonadota; class Gammaproteobacteria; order Alteromonadales; family Pseudoalteromonadaceae; genus Pseudoalteromonas; species Pseudoalteromonas sp. SR45-1. Next base: position 82,001 of record NZ_JACJDR010000018.1, read on the forward strand.
CTTAGTGTGCTCGACCAATATTTACTACCTCACCAGCAGGTATGGCATCAGTGCCATGATGTAGAAACCATGAAAGAGCTGATCATTAACTTAAAAGTGCGTGGAGCCCCACTTATTGGTTTAGGCGCGAGCTTGTTAGTGGCGTATTTAGCTGAGCAAGGGGTAGTGAAAAGTGAGCTTGAAAAAGCAATCAATGAACTAGAAGCCACTCGTCCAACGGCGGTTAATTTAATGCATTGTATGGCGGCATTGCGAAAAGCTTTAACGCAAAGCGATTATGTTGCCGGTATTGTTAGTGCTGCTGAGCGGTTGTTTATTGAAGATATTGAGCTGTGTGAACGAATGGCAAATCGTGGTGCCGAGCTTATAAATAGTGGCGACAACATATTAACTCATTGTAATACAGGGGCGCTTGCAACCGCTGGTATTGGTACTGCACTGGGTGTTATTTACAAAGCTCAGCAAAAATATGGCAACGTACATGTGTGGGTTGATGAAACACGACCATTATTACAAGGCGGCCGCTTAACGGCCTTTGAGCTTGAGCGCTGGGAAATACCGTACACATTAATTTGTGATAATATGGCGGCAAGTTTAATGGCTGCAGGTAAGGTGGATAAAATAGTAGTAGGGGCTGATCGTATTGCTGCCAATGGTGATTTTGCTAATAAAGTGGGCACCTATAATTTAGCCGTACTTGCGTATTTTCATAACATTCCATTTTATGTCGTTGCGCCTATTACCACGCTTGATACCAACACCGCGTGTGGTGATGATATAGAAATAGAGCAGCGTAATCCTCAAGAAGTGCGCGGAGTTAGCGGTAGCTTTGGTGAGGCTTTATGGGCACCCACCAATGCTAATGTATATAACCCTGCATTTGATATAACGCCGGCAAAACTGGTCACAGGGTGGGTGTTAGATACAGGTGTGTATAACCAAAGTCAGGTAGAAAATGGCGATCTCATAAAGCTTAAGTAACTTCGCAATATTTTTGGTCCACGTTATGTTTATTAGTGTGGACCAAGGTTTTGAATGAATAACTTACGATAATAGCGGAAATTGCTCTGCAATAGACGAGGCAGTGCTTTTTGCCACCCAGCCTTCTGTATTGTTAAATAAGCGAATGGCAGTAAACTCAGGATCGCTTCCCATATCAAACCAATGCGGGGTAAGTTCAGGCACTGAAATTAAATCGCCTTGTTGGCAAAGTACCTGGTAAACCTTATTGCCTAAATGCAGGCAAAATAGCCCTTGGCCTTTTACAAAAAAACGCACTTCGTCTTCACTATGAGTATGTTCAGATAAAAACTTTTTGCGCAGCTCTGATGCGCCAAGATTACCTTTAGCTAGAGATATAACGTCTACTGTTTGATAGCCACTTTCGGTTTTTAACCGATCTATATCGTTTTTGTACGCACTAATAATTTGCTCGTGGGTGGTGTGCTCATTAATATTTGCATTTGCTTGCCATTGTTCAAAACGTACGTTTACTTTAGCTAGTTGCTTTGTAATATCATCAGCATTTGATGTGCTTACAAGTGCTTTGCTTGCATCGTTGTCAGCATATATTGTTAATTGACTCATACTAATTGCTCCAATTTAAATTGGCTAAAGTCATTAATATAAGGGTGTGCTTTAGTGCTTGCTTGCCCATCACGAATTAAATGTAGTGTTTTTAAGCCCGCAGCTTGCGCGGCATCAAGCTCACCGGCTACATCACTTAAAAAGAGTATTTCTGCTGCTTTAAACGGTAACAGCTCAACAATGGTGTTATAGGCTATTTGCTCTTGTTTTGCGCCAACTTTGGTGTCAAAAAAGTCAGTAAACAAGCTGCGAATGTCACCATAATCACTGTATTTAAAAAGTAGCTGCTGCGCTTTTACTGACCCTGACGAGTACACATATAAAGCTATATCGTTGTTGTACTGAGCTTGTAAAAAATCAAATGCATCTGGGTATAAATGACCCTTAAAATCACCGTGTTCATACCCTGTTTGCCAAATTAAGCCTTGTAACTGTTTAAGTGGAGTGATTTTTTTATCTCCATCAATCCAGGTAAGTAAAGTGCTAATGACCTCTTCAATATCGGCGTTTGGCTTTTCGATAAGGGCTTTTACGGCACTAATTTGCTCAGCTACATCTGGCTTATTAGCATTGGCACGTACAAAGGTAGGTAACTGTTTTGCTGCGTAAGGAAACAACACCTCTTTAACAAACGAGATACGGGTTATTGTGCCTTCGATGTCGGTTAAAATGGCTTTAATCATTTAGTTACTCCCGCTTGAATACCTATTATTTTTAGGCGCTCTAGTTCGCAGCTAAATAAAAACTCTAAGGCTTCTAGGTGGCGACGAACTTCATCAATATTACGTCCTACTGCATATAAACCATGACCACGTATCAGTACGCCATGCTCTATAGGCGTGTGTAAATGATGGTCACTGACCAGTAGGCTTAATCGGTCAATATCTTGATCGTTATCGAAAATAGGAATGCTCAGCGTTTCTAAATGCGAAGTAAAGCCGCTCAGTGCTTTTTGCATTTCATAGCCTGTTAAATCAAGCTGATGCCCTTGGGTAATTTGCGACAGTACGGTAGCGGCTACAGAGTGAGTATGCAAAACACACTGCGCATCAGGTATAAGCTGATACAAACTTAGATGTAATTGTGTTTCTGCCGATGGTTTTACAGCTCCTGCTAGGCGCTCGCCTTGGTGATCTAATTGCAAAAAATGCTCTTGCGTCAGTGAGCCTTTATCGTGCCCACTTGCTGTAACAACAAAGCCAGTGCTAGTACGAGCTGAAAAGTTTCCGCCTGTTGCGGGTACCCAGCCTTTTTGGCTAACCCATTTCCCGGCTTCAATAAGTTGTGAAATAGCGGTATTGTTTTGCATACATTCCTCACTAATGAGCGTAAAGTTAATTGTTTTTAGACGGCTATACTTCTGTTTTAAGCAATGATAGCATCGCTTTAAGCGCAAAACCATCATTAAGGGCATCACGTGTTTGAAAGTAAATTACCAAATTTAGGCGTTAGTATATTTAGCCAAATGAGCGGGTTGGCTAATGAGTTTTCGGCAATTAATCTCTCTCAAGGCTTTCCTGAGTTTGATGCTCCTGATCTTTTAAAAACGCAGTTAAATTATTATGTGCAGCAGGGCGTTAATCAATATTCACCTTCAAGTGGTGTACCACGATTACAGCAACAAATTGCTGATTTAGCAAAGCGCAAATATGCAGCTGATATAAACGCAGCTGATCAAGTGACTGTTACCTCGGGTGCAACAGAGGCATTGTTTGTGGCTATTCAAACAATTGTGCGCCCCAGTGATGAAGTGATTGTATTTGACCCTGCATATGACTCTTACCAACCGGCAATTGATCTCGCTGGTGGAAAGTCGGTACACATTGCTTTAAGTGCGCCAAATTACACTATTGATTGGCAAGTAGTAAGCCAAGCTATTACTAAAAATACCCGTGCAATTATTATTAATACGCCTCATAACCCAAGCGGTAAAATATTACAGCCACAAGATATAAAAGCGCTTAAAGAGTTAGTTGGTACTCACAATTTGTATGTAATAAGCGATGAGGTATATGAGCACATTACGTTTGATGAACAACCGCATTTAAGCGTATTACGCGATGATGAATTATTTGCCAAAAGCTTTGTTGTATCGAGTTTTGGTAAAACGTTTCACAGCACTGGCTGGAAAATGGGTTACTGTATTGCACCTGCCGATTTAGCTGTCGAATTTAGAAAAATTCATCAGTACGTTACGTTTTCAAGTTTTACCCCCGCACAGCATGCGCTTGCCGATATGCTCGAGCAGCAAGGTGAGCATATAGATGAGCTAAGCGGGTTTTATCAGCAAAAACGCGACTTATTAGCGCGTCATTTAAGTAACAGCCGTTTTAAAATTTTACCTAGCCAAGGCACTTACTTTCTATTGTTAGATTACAGCGATGTATCGGATTTAAACGATGTTGAATTTTGCCATTGGTTAGTTGAGCAAGCCGGTGTTGCGGCTATTCCGTTAAGTGTTTTTTATCAAAATCCACCAACCGACAAAGTAATTCGTTTATGCTTTGCTAAAAACGACAACACTCTCATAGAGGCTGCGCAAATATTATGTCAACTTTAACCATTACAGCATTGCAAAGCTCGCTTTATTGGCTTGATAAAGATGCTAATTTAGCCATGTTTAATAAGCAGCTTGAAGCAATTACGCATCAGCCCGATCTTATTTTACTGCCCGAAACATTCTCGACTGGCTTTGCCATTAATTTAGATTGTGCAGAGCCTGAAAACGGTAAAGTACTGACGTGGTTAAAGGCGCAGGCTCATAAACATGATGCGGTTATTGCGGGTTCGGTACTTGTTGCACAAGGCGATAAAAAAGCGAATCGATTTTATTGGGTAAAACCCGATGGTGAGGTGAGTTATTACGATAAGCGCCATTTATTTCGCTTAGGCCGCGAGGGCGATTATGTTGTAGCAGGGCAAGCGCGCAAAGTTTTTGAAATCAATGGTTTTAAACTATTACCGCAAGTATGCTATGACCTGCGCTTTCCGGTATTTCAACGTAATAATAACGACTACGATGTAATGATAAACGTAGCAAATTGGCCTGCTGTACGCCGCCATATTTGGGATACGTTACTTATGGCGCGTGCAATGGAAAACCTGTGTTACGTAGTAGGTGTTAATCGTGTGGGTGACGACGGTAATGGTGTGGCGCACAATGGCGGTACGGCAGTATTCGACTTCAAAGGCGATGCGTTAACTAAAGCGCAAGATGACGCAGAGCAACTAGTTACTATCACGCTTGAAAAAGCGCCACTGGATGAGTTTAAAGCAGCGTTTCCTGCCTATTTAGATGCAGACTCTTTTACATTAATATAAACACGTTAATTTAGCGCAGAGCCAATAAAGTGTTAAAATAGTCGCTGATATTTTTGTTGGCGGCTAATGTACATTATGAACACTTTAATCACTCCTGTAATTTTAGCAGGTGGCATAGGCTCTCGCTTGTGGCCGCTTTCTCGCCAAGCAATGCCTAAACAATTTTTACCACTACTAAATGAAAACATGTCATTGCTACAAAGTACGTTGGCGCGTGTTTCTAATGAGTTGTTTGATAATGCTATTTTAGTGTGTAACGAGCAGCACCGATTTATTGCCGCCGAGCAGGCTGAAAGCTCAATTCCTACTGCATTATTACTCGAACCTAAAGGTAAAAATACCGCGCCTGCCATCGCATTAGCCGCCCACTATGCGCTGCAAAATGGGATTACCGGCCCGCTATTAGTGATGCCTGCCGATCATCATATTAAAAACTTTGATGTATTAACGGCTAAGCTCCCTGAAGCTGTAAAACTTGCTGAGCAAGGAAAGCTAGTGACATTTTCTATTACTCCTACAGAGCCTCATAACGGTTATGGCTATATAAAACAAGGCGCGCCTATTGTTGGAACGGGTTGTTACGATGTTGCACAATTTAAAGAAAAGCCTGACTTAGATACAGCGAACCGTTATTTAGCTCAAGGTGGTTATAGCTGGAATAGCGGGATGTTTTTATTTACCCCTGCAGCCTATCTAAAAGAGCTCGAACGGTTTGCGCCAAAAATAGCAACGAGTGTCGCTGCAGCGGCGCAATTTACTAAAGATTTAGGGTTTACCCGCCCAAGCAACAGTGCGCTTGAACACTGCCCAAGCGATTCAATTGATTACGCCATTTTAGAGCGCAGTAATAACGCAGTTGTTATGCCTGTTGATTTAAAATGGAGTGATGTAGGTAGTTTTTCATCCCTTGATGCGCTTACAAAAAAAGACAAAAACGGTAATAGTTTAAACGCTAATTATATTGCTCAAAAAAGTATTAATAACTTAGTTATTAACGAGGCTGAACACACTATTGCCACGCTTGGAGTAAGCAATTTAGCAATTATTCATACTCATGATGCCACGTTAATTGCAAACCAAAATGAGCTAGATTCTTTGCCTTTGTTGCTTAAGCAAATTGCTACAACACAGGCCGATAAACTTAATCATCATCAAGTGGTTTTTCGCCCATGGGGGAATTACCGTACTTTGGTTGAAGGCACAGGCTTTAAAGTTAAAAAAATTACTGTTAATAGCGGTGCTAAGCTTTCGACGCAGCGCCATCAGCATCGCGCTGAACATTGGGTGGTGGTTTCGGGTATTGCAAATGTATGTATTGATGAGCAAGCGTATACGCTAACGCATGACCAATCGTGTTATATCGCCGCTAAGCAAATTCATAGCTTGGCTAATAATCAAAAAGAGCCGTTAATTGTTATTGAAGTGCAAACCGGTGCTGTACTTGATGAAAGCGATATAGAGCGATTTGATGATAAATATGGAAGGGGTTAATCATTAGCTTTTTTAAAGCTAATTCACTATTACTCTAACTGCCCACGCACAAACTTTAAATATTGCTCTAAGCTGCGTTGCCACAGATCTAACGCTTCATCAAGCATGTCGTTATGTGGCTTTTTATCGAGTAAACGGCGCTCTATTTTTTTAAGCTCAATACCATAGCGATTAAAACCAAGTTGCAGAGCGGTACTTGCTTGGCGATGTAAAAGCTTAATGCATTGCTCTGGATGTTGATCAATAAGCTTTTGACAGCGAATTAGCTTGTTGCGGGCTGAAAGCACAAATTCATTATAAATTGAAGACACTTCATCTTCACTAAATGAGCTGGTGAGTGTTTCGGCCGCTGTTTTGTCATACAAGGTATCAATAAGCTCTACTGCAATGCTCGCAGTTTGATTAGATTGAGAGTCGCTAAGTGCTTGACGAAGCTTTTCGTGCTTAATAGGCTTGCCTACAATGTCTTTTATTCCTAATTCTAAATACTCTTTTACCTCGTCAGGACTAAGGCTTGCAGTAAACGCGAGTACTGGCGTTCGTTGATTTTTATGATCAATGCGTTTTAGTCGTTTAAGTACTTCTTGGCCTGTTAAATCAGGTAGGTTCATATCAAGCAAAACAACATCGAAGTGGTGAGCTTGCATGAGCTCTATGGCACTTTTCCCATCTTTTGCGAGCTTAATTTTGTGTTCATCGTCGGCCATAAATTCTATAGCAATTTTTTGATTTAAATCTAAATCTTCAACCAGTAATACATCAAGACCTGTTAAGTAATCTTTAGTTTGATGGCGCTGCTCTACAAGGCTTAATTCACCTAAAGTAAAAGTAACGGTAAAGCTAAATACACTACCAGTACCAAGCTGGCTGGCTATTTCGAGTCGGCTACTGAGCTTTTCAAGCAGGCGGCTAGTAATAGCTAAACCAAGGCCGGTTCCGCCTTTTTCTTTTCCTGCACTACTTTGTACATAAGGTTCTGTTAAGTAGGCTATCTCATCATTTTCTATACCTGGTCCTGAATCTTTGACACTAATTTTTATCGTGTGCTCAAGTTGTTTTTCTAATACTAAATCAACCTGAATTTTAACGGTTCCGTGATCTGTAAATTTAATAGCGTTACCGACTAAATTAATAATTATTTGTCTAAGTTTTTGTTGGTCGCAGTAATAACAGGCTTGCTCAGGAATATTATAGATAAGCTCAAATTTTAGCTGCTTTTGCTCGGCCATTGGGCTTAGTAATAAACATAAATTATTAAGCCATGTTTTAAATTCTACATCTTCTTCGTAAAGCGCTTCGTCACTTTGATCTAGGCTCGCGTAATCAAGGACCTTATCTACCAATAAATTAAGTGATTCGGCAGAATTTATAATTGCCTCGCAATAGGCTTTATTGCGGGTATCACTTGTTTGGTTCATAACAAGTTGGGCGCTGCCTAAAATACCGTTTAGTGGGGTGCGAATTTCGTGGCTTATTGTTGATAAAAAGAGCCCGCGTATTTCTAAATCTTTTTGTGCTTTATCGGCGAGTTTATTGAGGTGCTGTTCTCTGCGCTCATTACATAATAACGCCATACCTGAAGCATAAAACATGGGCGCAATTACCCCATTTAAAAATAATAAAGAGCTAAACCAGCCGTTTACTAAAAGATTTTTTTGTTCAATGTTATCCATAAATAACGAGCGGCCAATAAAGCTCAAAGCAACAAGCGTTAAAATGGTTATGTATACAATGCTGCCATTAGGGTAGGGTTTGCGCGCGTACTTAATAAATATAAAGAGTAAAAAGCCGGCTTCTGCTATGTGCTGTATATCGGATGCAATCACTCTTTCGTGTAAAGATGGGTCAAAAAAGGTGTAATAGCCAAGCATTACAGTGCAAAAAGCAGTTACTGAGCAAAGTAATTTAAAACCAATACCGTGATAATTTAAAAACTGACTGAGCGATAAACAATGCACTATTGATGCGGCAAACATCATGCTACTAGCAGCGCTAATAATCACTAAATTATGTGTATCACCAACAAGCGTAAAACCAATAACAGAGCCTAATAGCAATATGGGATAGAAAATGCATAGCAGCGTGCCCGATATTTGTTTGTTTGTTCGCCATGTTAAAAAGTTAAGTAAGGTCATTACAACCATGATGGCGATGCTGGCAAAATAAAGAGTGAAAGAGTCGAGCATTAATATTCCAGCAAAGTAGTTTTAAACTAAGATTATCAAAAGTATACACTTATACCAATTATCAAAACAGATTACTTAGGCAATCAAATTGGTATTAAATAAGTGTGTAACACATACAAAAACAGACACCTAAGTGTCTGTTTTTAATTTTAAACTAAATATATGATTAACGAATTTCATCAGGGATATTTTGTTGTGCCCAAGATAGGAGCTCAATACGGTTACGACATTTAGTTTTTCTAAATGCGCTATATAAATGTGTTTTAACTGTGTGTGGACTGATACTTAAATCTTCAGCGATTTCTTTATTCTTCGAACCTTTACTCATTAGTGAGATTATTGCTTTTTCTCGCTTAGTAAGTTTAACAGGCTCAATATCCCCTTCGGTTAGTTTATGCAGCGCATCTTTATTAAATTGCAGCATACGATTTAATGCATTACACATAATATCGCGACGGTACCAAAGCTGATCTTCAAGTAGTAAACGAATACCTTTCATTAATACATCGGCGTTATCTGTTGTGTAAAATACGCCACGAATACCGCTCAACAATGCACGATTAGCAAGCTCAGGGTTCTCGTCTAGATTAAATAATATGATATCGCATTTAATACGTAGGTTTACTAGTTGTTCTTTTAGTTTTCCCCATGCATCCTTGCTAGATGTTTCGATAAACAAAAGTCGAGTCCCTTCAGGTATATCTAAAATATTAGTACCCGTGGTTACGTCAAGGCCTTGCGTTTTTAACAAAGGTTCTAAAACGTTAATACCAATAGTGTTAATTGGCTCTTGATCTAATAACAAAAAGGCTGAACTGCTCATGTTTTTATACTCTTTTATAAAGCTGACTGTTTAAGTTTATCACGACTTCCGCACCTTTTGTATTAGAAAGTCGCTGAAGCACTCAATAACAAATACGATTTTACGATTATTTAAACATAAAATGTTGCAAATAAGTAACTTTTTATTCTTTATAACCATGAAAAATCATAACATTTGTAACTAATTGGTTGAGCAGAATAGTTAGATAAAAATTTTTAATTAATTTACTTTTTTTACATTTTGGTAAGGTGGCCATCCCATTTCTTTACCGCCAAGCATATGTAAATGTATGTGATAAACGGTTTGTCCACCATGTTCGTTACAGTTCATGACCACGCGGTATCCGTCCTCAGCAAAATTGTGCTGCTTAGCTAATTTTGCCGCAACAACGTATAAATTGCCTACTAAATGTGAGTTTTCAGGATTTATATCATTTATAGTAGCAATTGCTTTTTTGGGGATAATTAACACATGAAATGGCGCTTGTGGATTTATATCTTTAAATGCGAGGGTGTCTTCATCTTCGTAGACAATGTCGGCCGGAATTTCACGATTAATTATTTTGGTAAAAATAGTCTCTTGGCTCATAGTGTGTTCCTAATTAAGTGTTATGAATTTTAAGCTCACTAATGACAAACTTTCAAAGCAGTGTCAAACTGAAATCAAATAAAGGAGTTAATATGCTTAAACCAATTTTAATAAGTAGTGCAGTTGCATTACTACTTAGTTTTTCGGCTAATGCTGAAAACATTCACTTTCCAGAAGAAATTGTACCACTACAAGTGGGCGATAAAATGCTAGAAAGCTCTTTGTTTAGCCGTATTGATGATGTAGAGCTTGCGCCAGGAACTTACCAGCTTAGGCTAAAATATACCGATTTATATGAAGATGATTATGACACGCATGAAGTTGTGGAGTCGGAACCATTTTGGGTAAGTGTAACTGTTGAAGCAGGTAAAGATTATACCTTAGTGTTTAATCGTGCTGAAAATGCAGTATCTGCAAAAGTATTTGCAGAAGCACCACAAGTTAGTTTAAAAGCAAAAAGTAGCGCTGTTGCTAAGCCTTTAAGTGTTATTTCTAACACGCAGCTAGCAAGCAATAAACCGGTAATGCAAAATACAATGCCTGCAGGACCTTCTCGTCCTAGTCAGCCAATAAAGCCGATAGCACCCATTACAGATAAAGGCATGCCAAGTGCGCCGCAAATGCTTGATTTTTGGTGGCAACAAGCCACAACTGCAGAGCGTAAAGCTTTTTTAGAAAAAGTGATAAAGTAGAAAAATAGCAAAACAAAAGGGCCAAATTTGGCCCTTTTTAGTTTCTAGTTAACGCTATTTATTCAAATAATGCGTCAATAGTACCTTGTGCAAGAGGGTGATACCCAGGGCGTGCTTTTAAGTACACGCTTTGTGCCCACTCTTTTTTACCGTTAGTGATAAGGGATTTATATAATGGGACAATTAATTTACGACGGCCAATACCTGATAAGTGCTTATAAAGTGCAGGGTAAATTGGTTGATAACCATTTCCTACTGCTAGCATAAACCAAGCAAATGCACGTTCAGCATTAGTTGACTGTGTTAGGTTAAATTCTGAGTCAAGCTCTACCATGTGCTCTTGGCTTAAATCACGTGGTAAGTTATTTAAAAAGTGTAGCCACTCATGCACAGACCAATCAGCTGTTGGCAGTTGAGCTGCAGTTGTGTCGCCTTTTAGCCATGCTGCTGTTGCAGTATCTACTTTATCAAATGCATCAGAAGTAGGGTTTGGCGCATCATTTGGTAATCCAGGTTCAAAAATCCATTCGTTTACTTTATCCATGCTTACAACACCAGGATACTTTTCAATTAAGTTAGCTTTTAAGTAAGTAACAAATTGCGCGGTAGTAAGTGATTTAAACGAAAACTCTTTAAAGTACGCTTTTACAAACGGGTCAAACTTATCGCGACCATATTTGTTTTCTAGGTAAATTAAAAATAATTGACCTTTAGTGTAAGGCACTGAACTGAATGCATCGTCTGGGTCGCGGCCGTTAAGTTTTAAATTAAGGCGTGTATCTGGTGCATCAATTGTTTTAAGTTGTGCGCGTAAAGACGCTGAATCAAGTGCTTGTTCCATAACCGCACGGTCACGGCCAAATACTTCTTCCATAATGCGGTTTTCAACGTACGAGGTAAAACCTTCGTTTAACCATAAATCTTCCCACGTTGCGTTAGTTACTAAGTTACCTGACCAAGAATGAGCAAGCTCATGAGCAATAAGGTTAACTAAGCTTTTATCACCGGCAACAACCGTTGGAGTAATAAATGATAAGCGTGGGTTTTCCATGCCACCAAACGGAAAACTTGGTGGTAGCATTAATAAGTCGTAGCGACCCCATGCATATTCGCCGTACATCGCGTTTGTTTTATCGATCATGGCTTGGGTGTCGTCAAATTCAGCAACAGAGGCATCTAAAATTGTCGGTTCAGCAAATATGCCTGTTTGATGCGACATTGCTTTAAATTCTAAGTTACCTGCGCCAATAGCAATTAGGTAAGGTGAAATTGCTTGTGGCATATCAAAAATGTAGTCGCCATCTTTATAAAGCGCATCTTTGTTATCGGCACTCATTACAGCACGTATATCTTTTGGTGTATGAATTCGTGCAGAGTAAGTTACACGCATTGCGGGTGTATCTTGCACTGGGATCCAACTACGTGCATGAATTGCTTGCGACTGGCTGTACATAAATGGATGCGTTTTACTTGCCGTTTGCTCTGGTGTTAACCATTGCAGGCCTGAAGCTTCTGGACGACTGTTGTAATAAATACGAACTACTTCAGCTTGGTTTTTAAACACAATAGTAAGCTTTGAACCTTTAACGTCATCTCGCTTAGCTAAATCAAAAGTCGCTTTTTTCCAGTTACCGCTTTGATCTTTGTACATTACTTTATCAATGTCTAAGTCGCGGGTATCAAGTACGAGAGTTCTACTTTTGCTGTTGTTCCACTGAAGAGTATGCTCTACAAAACCTTCTAACTGCTTGTCGGCAAAATCGACATCTAAATCAAGGTTTAAGTGAGTAGTAACAACATCATCAAGGTTAGCATACGAGTTTTGGTCAATCGCATTAGCCATTGCTTGCGAACACATACCCGCCATAGCGAGGCTTAAAAAAAGAGGTTTAATTTTCATCATTACTCTGAACACAAATAAAAAAGTGCTGGTTTTATATCACGATTGACACGGCGGGTTGAGTGATTTTTACAATCTAGTGCCACATTTGCGACGATGAGGTAAACTATTGCGATTAGTTACCGGTATTTTTAGAGAGCTTTGTGGCGCATTCATTACACTCCTTACATACATTCGCATTAAACAGCCAATGCCAAAATTTTGTTGAAATTACTCAGCTTGAGCAACTTAAAACGCAAAATTTTAGTGCACCGTTTTGTTTGCTGGGCGAGGGCAGTAATACCGTATTTTTAAATGACTACATGGGTACGGTTATAAAAATAGCTTTAAAAGGTATTAAAATTACCGAGCGCGAGAGCGAGACACTAATAAGTATTGCCGCAGGCGAAAACTGGCATCAACTAGTTAGCTATTTATTAGAGAAAAATATACCAGGGCTTGAAAATCTAGCACTTATACCGGGCACTGTTGGCGCATCGCCGGTACAAAATATTGGTGCTTATGGCGTTGAGATAGCTAAATTTGTTGAGTTGGTAGAGTACTTTGATATAACCACTAACACTATGCATTCATTAAATAACGAGCAATGTGAATTTGCTTACAGAGACTCAATATTTAAACATGCCCTTAAAAATAAAGCGGTGATCACGCAAGTACACTTAGCGCTCCCAAAAAAATGGCAACCAGCATTAAGTTATGGCCCTTTGCAGCAGCTCTCAAGCATCACCCCGCAAGCAGTATTCGATCAGGTTATAAAAACGCGTAATAGCAAATTACCTAACCCATATACACTTGCCAATGCGGGCAGCTTTTTTAAAAACCCAATAATAACCAACCAGCAGTTAGCTGGGCTATTAAAGCAATTTGCCGATTTACCTCATTACGAATATGGACAAAGCCATCACAAGGTCGCAGCAGGTTGGCTAATCGATCAAAGTGGTTTAAAAGGGCACCGCGAGGCTGGTATAGAAGTGCATCAACAACAAGCTCTAGTACTTGTTAATCACGGAAACAGTGAAGGCAGCGACCTAATAAAAATGATTAAACACATTCAGCAAGTTGTTTATACGCGTTACAACATTATGTTAGAGCACGAAGTACGTTTAATGGATGCACGCAGCGAATGCCATATTAACGCGGAGCCTAAGTAATGAAAGCACCTGATGGAAACAAACTCGCTATTTTAAATGCACTCAACCAAGGAGGGTTTGTATCTGGTCAAGCCTTGGGTGAAAAGCTAGGTATTAGCCGAGCTGCGGTAAGTAAACATATTAAAACGTTACAAGAAATGGGCTTGGATATTTTTAAAGTGACTGGCAAAGGCTATTGTTTGAATAGTCAGGTGGGCCTTTTAAATAAAACGCAAATTGATCAGCACTACAAAGCGCTAGGTGCAAATACTGCCGATGTAGAAGTACACCCTATTATTGATTCGACTAACAGCGAGCTTATGCGCCGTATACAGGCCAAAACAGCGCTTGAGTCTGGCACTGTTATTGTTGCTGAAATGCAGCAAGCAGGACGTGGTAGACGCGGCCGTGTTTGGCAATCCCCATTTGGCGCTAATCTGTATTACAGTTACTTTTGGCGTTTAGATGACGGCTTACAAGCTGCAATGGGCGTATCAATTGCGGTAGGCCTAGCTGTTTATGATGCTATTAAAGCGTTATACCAAGTTGAGGTAGAACTTAAGTGGCCTAACGATATTTATATAAATAAGCAAAAACTTGCAGGTGTATTGGTTGAATTAGATGGACAACCGCAAGGACCTTGTCAGTTAGTGATTGGTATCGGTATTAATTTACAAATGCCTGAGAGCTTTAGTCAGCATATAGACCAAGCGTGGACCGACTTAAATCAACATACTCAAAAGCTTGATAAAAACCAACTTGTGGCTTCTCTTACTCATCATTTGGAGCAGCGTTTAGCGCAGTATCGTCAAACGGGTTTGCAAGCTATGTATGAGCAATGGAATTCGCTCAATGCGTTTGCTGGTGAATATGTTGAACTAAACACAGGGCACCGAAGTTGGCGTGGAATATGTGAAGGTATTGACGCACAAGGTGGAATACGAATTCGCCAAGACGGGGAAGTAAAAAGTTATTACGGTGGGGAAGTCTCCCTTAGAAAGGCGCAATTATGAGATTATTGATCGACGTAGGAAATACATCATTAAAAGCTGTGTTGTGGCATAACGAGCAAACACAACCGGCAGATATAAATAACCTGCCTTGGTTACAAATAACCGAAGTGATTTATGCATGTGTAGGGCGCAGTGATTTACTAAACGATATTCTCGCACAAGCGGCTAGCAATAATATTATTTGTTTTGAAGCCAAGGTAACCAAAACGCTTGGAGATCTTGTATGCGCTTACGAGCATGTAGCTAACTTAGGCATAGACAGGTGGCTTGCGCTTATTGCTGGATTTACGTTATATCCAAACACAGCATGCATTGTTGTTGATTCGGGTACTGCGACAACAATTGATGTGCTTAGTAGTGAAGGGTTGCATTTAGGTGGCTGGATTTTACCTGGGCTTGATTTAATGACCTCATCACTTACACAAAATACTCAACGTGTTTTTGATGATGGTAAAACTCCATTTACCAATGAACTGGGTAAAAATACGCCTAATGGTTTAAAAAATGGTGCTTTAGTGGCAACCATTGGAGCAATTGAGCAAGCTAAGTTGCACTTAATGGATAAAAAAACAGAGCAAAAAGTACAAATAATTTTTGCTGGTGGCTATGGCTTGCTTTTACAACAGCAATTTGAGGGAAGTATGTTTGATTCATTACTCGTAATGAAGGGGTTAAATTACTGGCACCAGCTAAGCAAAACAACATAAAAAAGTGCAAAAAACGTGTTTTCGCGTGAATATTGAGCATTTAAACTAAAAATTTACACTTTTTTTAATTTTATAGTTGCATCCCAATAAACCTTACTCTAATATCTCGCCCCGTACTAAAGCAGTGCCGACTTAGCTCAGCTGGTAGAGCAACTGACTTGTAATCAGTAGGTCAACCGTTCGACTCGGTTAGTCGGCACCACTTTCCTTTTACCGGAAGTGAATTAGTAGAGAATTATCGTGGAGGGGTTCCCGAGCGGCCAAAGGGATCAGACTGTAAATCTGACGGCTCAGCCTTCGCTGGTTCGAATCCAGCTCCCTCCACCACTTTATTCTTGACGGTTAGAGGTAGTTTAAGAACAGATTTTTATGCGGGCATCGTATAATGGCTATTACCTCAGCCTTCCAAGCTGATGATGCGGGTTCGATTCCCGCTGCCCGCTCCAGTTCTTGTGTTGCTGATATAGCTCAGTTGGTAGAGCGCACCCTTGGTAAGGGTGAGGTCGGCAGTTCGACTCTGCCTATCAGCACCAGTCCTAAGAATCTCCTTGATTACTTCCTTTATCTGTCAGAAAATACTATTTGAAAAAGATTAACTTAATCTACCTTTGGTGGATTATTTTCATATGTAATTTAGATACACAAAACTGATAGGTTCCGTCATGGCAAAAGAAAAGTTTGAACGCGTAAAACCGCACGTAAACGTTGGTACAATCGGCCACGTTGACCACGGTAAAACTACACTAACTGCAGCAATCACTAACGTACTTGCAAAAGTATACGGCGG
>NZ_JACJDR010000019.1:0-87117 GCF_014163655.1 Pseudoalteromonas sp. SR45-1
TCACCCGTCCGCCGCTCGTCAGCAAAGTAGCAAGCTACTTTCTGTTACCGCTCGACTTGCATGTGTTAGGCCTGCCGCCAGCGTTCAATCTGAGCCATGATCAAACTCTTCAATTAAAAAGTTTTGTGTCTTTCGACAGCTCAATGAATTCTGAATTTATTTAATATCTTTCGATATTGAATTGACTGTGCTGCAATTCTTTTCTTAAGTAAAACCTAAGTAAGTTATTGCTGTTGGTCACTCAGTTTAAATTGAGACTCTAAATTTGTTTGCCTCACTACCTAAGTAGCTTGGCTGTTAGAACTCAATCTGTACGAGTGCCCACACAGATGATTGCTTTATATTTTTAAAGAACGTTTTGAGTCGCTTTAGCGTCTCAAGGGATGCGAATAATACACCCTTTATTTCTCGAGTCAATACTTTGTTTTAAATTTTCTTTTGGAAGATTTAAAACCGAAGTTTTATTTAACTCTGTGAGTAGTTCGTGCCTTGCTATGCTTCGTCCGCTGCGCGTCGCCATATCCCGTCTCAGTGGGGTCGCATTATAGGGAGCGGCGGATTTTACGCAAGCGTTATTTGCATAAAATAGTAATTAAAATTAAGCCCCAAGCAAGTGCACACGATAGACACAAGTTACCCACAAAACCCTGTTGATAACTCTGTTTTTGAACTTTAAAACTAAACACTTTTATCCTGATGTGATAAGTTGCGGTCACTTTTTTTAACTCATGTATTTAGGCAGTATCCATGACAGACATAATAAATAGTATAAGTGCCCTTCTATGGGGGCAAGTTCTCGTCTACTTATTAATAGCAGCGGGCCTCTTCTTTACTTTTCGACTAGGCTTTATTCAATTTGTGCAATTCCCACATATGTTCAAAGTTATGTTTGGTTCTCGTAAATGTGCCGATAACGAAATTTCATCCTTTCAGGCTTTTTGTACTTCATTAGCAGCTCGTGTCGGTACTGGCAATATGGCAGGTGTTGCTGTCGCCTTATACCTAGGTGGCCCAGGTGCTATTTTCTGGATGTGGCTTATTGCATTAATAGGTATGGCTACAAGTTTTGCCGAGAGTACTCTAGCTCAGGCTTATAAAACAAAAGATGCAGATGGTAATTTTAGAGGTGGCCCTGCTTATTATATGCAAAACGGTCTAGGCAAACGTTGGATGGGAACTTTATTCTCGTTATGTTTAATTTTAGCCTTTGGTTTAGTATTTAACGCAGTACAGTCAAACTCTATTGCTGCAGCATTTGAAGTAGCGTTTGATGTACCTAAGTATATAGTAGGCATTTGCTTGGTTATTGGTTCTGGCATCATTATTTTTGGTGGCCTAAAAACAATTTCTCGCTTTGCTGAAATGGTTGTGCCATTTATGGCATTAGCTTACCTGCTGGTTGCACTTTATGTATGCGCCATTAACTTTACTGCACTACCAGATGTGCTAGTGCTTATTATAAAAAGTGCTTTTGGTATTGAACAAGCTGGTGCTGGTGCTATTGGTTATGGTGTTACACAAGCGATGATCCAAGGTATAAAGCGTGGTTTATTCTCAAACGAAGCTGGTATGGGTAGTGCAGCTAATGCCGCGGCTACTGCGACACCTTACCCTCCTCACCCAGCATCACAAGGTTATGTGCAAATGTTAGGCGTATTTATTGATACTATTGTTATTTGTACAGCGACTGCTTCTCTTATTTTACTATCGCAGCAATTAGTACCTGAATCTGGTGTTATGGGGATTGAACTTACACAAGCAGCATTACAAGAACATGTCGGCGACTGGGGTACTTACTTTATTGCTATTGCTATATTGTTTTTTGCTTTTACTTCTATTGTGGCTAATTACTCTTACGCTGAAACAAATTTAATGTTTTTAGAGCACAACTCTAATAAAGGTATGTTTATCTTTAGACTTGTTGTTTTAGGTATGGTGATGTTTGGTGCTGTTGGTGAGCTTGGTTTAATTTGGACGCTGGCAGATATATCAATGGGTTTAATGGCCATTGTAAACGTTATAGCGCTATTTATGCTTTCAGGTGTTGTTGTATGGCTTTCAAAAGACTATAACGAACAACGCAAAAAGGGCTTAATACCCACCTTTGACAAAAGTAAGCATCCTAAACTTGCTAAAGAGGTTGACCCAGCGGCCTGGGAATAGAAAATAATCAGCGAGCTACGGCTCGCTTTTTTAGTTCTAAAAATAACAAATACTACGCTTAATCATCTCATTGCTTATAAATAAAAAGTTATATTAATTTTAAAACTATTTTATATTTAATTACGTAAGACATATGAATTAAGTTATCTATAAAAAGGAGAGCCGATGGATGACATGACAAAAAAATACAGTATAGACACTACTGATTACCAAGTTGGGCAAGATAATGTACAAAAGTGGGGATTTGATATCCATAATCCAGTATTTGGTATAAGCGCCTTCTTAGTTGTTTTATTTGTAATACTTACCCTAGTTTTTGACCCTACCGTTACCCGTGATGCACTAACCTCGACTAAAGACGCAATAATTAATCAATTTGATAGTTACTTTATGTTACTAGCCAATGCCTTTGTGATCTTTTGCGTTATTTTAGCATTTTCTCCTTTAGGTAAAATTCGGTTGGGTGGCGTAAAAGCTCGTCCAGAACATGGTTACATGTCATGGCTTTCAATGCTCTTTGCAGCAGGCATGGGGATTGGCTTACTGTTTTGGGGAGTTGCTGAGCCAACTGCATATTATACTGGTTGGTATCATATGCCTATGGGCGTTGAGCCAAATTCACCGCAAGCACACTCATTAGCTTTGGGTGCAACCATGTACCACTGGGGTTTACATGGATGGGCGATTTACGCAGTTGTTGGATTAAGCTTGGCTTTTTTTGCATTTAATAAAGGCCTTCCTTTATCTATACGTTCGGTTTTTTATCCATTATTTGGTGATCGCGCCTGGGGGTGGCTTGGTCATATCATAGATATACTCGCTGTACTGTCTACTTTATTTGGTTTAGCTACATCGCTAGGCCTTGGCGCTCAACAAGCTACCAGCGGGATAAATTACCTGCTAGGCACTGATTACGGGACCGCTTTTCAAATATCTGTTATTGGTTTAGTAACGTGCATTGCAATTTTCTCAGTTATTAGAGGTATTGAGGGGGGTGTTAAAGTACTGAGCAATGTTAATTTAATTTGTGCATTTATTTTATTATTAGCTGTTATTGCCCTTACTTTCTCTGATGCAATTACTGCTATTTGGTTTACCCTTGGGGCGTACGTAGAGCACTTTGTACCTTTGAGTAATCCATTCAATAGACCCGATGAAGATTGGATGCACTCTTGGACTGTGTTTTATTGGGCATGGTGGATATCATGGTCGCCGTTTGTTGGGATGTTTATTGCTCGAGTTTCAAAGGGACGCACTGTACGCGAGTTTTTACTCGTCGTCATTGGCCTACCAACGCTTCTTAGTTTGGTTTGGATGGGCGTGTTCGGAAATATGGCAATTACACAAGTTATAGATAAAGTTGGCCCACTTGGACAAAATGGTTTAACTGATATCTCAGTGACTTTATTTCAAGTATACGAGCAGCTACCTCTTTCTAGTTTTATTTCTATTATTTCTATAGCACTCGTTTTGGTGTTTTTTATAACGTCGTCTGATTCAGGATCGCTTGTAATAGATGGTATAACTGCGGGCGGTAAAATAGATGCACCAGTGCCACAACGTATATTTTGGGCTACAGTCGAAGGCGTGATTGCAGCAGTATTACTCTGGGTTGGTGGCTCGCAAGCATTGCAAGCGCTTCAGTCGGGCGTAGTTACTACAGCTTTACCGTTTTCAATAGTACTTATTTTAATGTGTGTTGCGCTTATCCAAGGCTTGTTGAGCGAGTATCCAATTTACAAAGCTCAGAGTAAACTGCAATAACAATTTATCTTTTATAAGCGATCCTCAAGGGTCGCTTATAAAATCTTCGCAATTCGTATAACTAAGTGCTTAACGCATTCCCTATACTCCCACCTTAAATTTATTTTAGACACCGCACTTATATTACATTCATTAATGCCACCCCTCGTTAAAACTTAGGTACAGGAGTAATTGCCAAGAAAATTAAATAACCAGCGTTCTGATTTTTGCTTTGTTATAAACAGGTGCTCTTATACCAATTCAGTTAATTAACCAGCTGGGATAAAAGTAGTAACTGTTAAATACAAACAGGCAGCTTTATAAATGTATGATGGTGAAACTCTAAGATATTAAAAAGAAATAGATTTTAAAGGTAAGTAGGTATTAAAAATAAGATTAGAGAATTTAAGTAAGAATAATTTTTGAATGTTTTAAAATTAGAAGCAATTTAGAATTTAATCTGAGGATTTGAATAAAGATGGTGCCCGAGGCCGGACTTGAACCGGCACGACTTGTTAGTCGAGGGATTTTAAATCCCTTGTGTCTACCAATTCCACCACTCGGGCATCGAGTTTGCTAATTAAAGCGTGTGGAGTAAATTATATGGAGGCGGAACCCGGAGTCGAACCGGGGTAAACGGATTTGCAATCCGGTGCATGGCCACTCTGCCATTCCGCCTAAATGTTTCCAAATAATTTGGAGCGGTACACGAGGCTCGAACTCGTGACCTCGACCTTGGCAAGGTCGCGCTCTACCAACTGAGCTAGTACCGCAAAATACTATTTTATCAACTTTAAATTATCTTGGTTAAACAATTTAAAGTGGTGCCCGAGGCCGGACTTGAACCGGCACGACTTGTTAGTCGAGGGATTTTAAATCCCTTGTGTCTACCAATTCCACCACTCGGGCATCGAGTTTGCTATTTAAAGCAAGTGGATAAAACTAATATGGAGCGGTACACGAGGCTCGAACTCGTGACCTCGACCTTGGCAAGGTCGCGCTCTACCAACTGAGCTAGTACCGCATCATATTAATTCTAAATTAACCATTTTATAAATTACACTTGGTAATGCAATTAAACCACAAAGTGGTGCCCGAGGCCGGACTTGAACCGGCACGACTTGTTAGTCGAGGGATTTTAAATCCCTTGTGTCTACCAATTCCACCACTCGGGCATCGAGTTTGCTAATTAAAGCGTGTGGAGTGTTGAAATGGAGGCGGAACCCGGAGTCGAACCGAGGTAGACGGATTTGCAATCCGGTGCATGGCCACTCTGCCATTCCGCCCCAGTACGGGGTATTAACCTTAAGATAAACTTGGAGCGGTACACGAGGCTCGAACTCGTGACCTCGACCTTGGCAAGGTCGCGCTCTACCAACTGAGCTAGTACCGCATTTTATTTATCAGTTATTTGAATTAGCACATGATGATTTATGTGAACATTCAGGTAACTGATTAATTACCGTTTTGTTTATCTCGGGGGCTATGCCCTCTCAACACGGACGCATTCTACAGAGATTATTAAACGCGTCAATACAAAAAATGCTAGTTTTGAACTGTTTGCTTGTTTTTTATCTAAAACGGTGCGTTATTATACATTTAGAGTTAATTTTTAGTCAATTCACCCCATGCTGCACGTAAATATTGCATCATAGAACTCAAGGTTAAAAAGGTCGCAATGTACAGTAGTCCAAAACTTAAATAGTTCATCCATGTATCATATTGCCAAATCAAACCGATAATGGCTAACATTTGTGCAGCCGTCTTAATTTTACCCATGTTTGATACAGCGACATTACCACGCTTACCCTGCTCTGCCATCCATTCACGAAGTGCAGATATGATAATTTCACGGCTTATTATAATAAGAGCAGGTATAGTCATGTACATTGACTGGTACTGATCAGATAACGCTACAAGTGCGGCACATACCATTACTTTATCAGCAACAGGATCTAAAAAAGCACCAAAAGGGGTTGATTGCTCAAGCTTTCTTGCTAAATAACCGTCTAGTATATCGGTGATTGATGCAAGCCAAAAAATAAAGGCGGCAGCAAAAAAAGCCCAGCTATAAGGCAAATAAAATATCACCAAAAAAACGGGGATAAGAAAAAGTCTAAATGTTGTGAGTGTGTTTGGAATATTCCACATAACTACTTGGATATGTCTTTTTTGCTATATTCGCATGTAGGGCTAGCCCTTGTCATGCAAATGGTTAAATATCTTCTCAGCCATGTCAGGGCTGATCCCAGGAACTTTCTTTAACTGTTCTATATTAGCAGCTTTTACTCCCTGCATGCCCCCTAAATATTTTAATAATGTTTGCCGACGCTTAGAACCGACTCCATTTATTTCTTCTAGTAGTGATTGCGTACGTTGTTTTTGGCGTTTATTACGATGACCTGCAATTGCAAAACGATGAGATTCATCACGTATATGCTGTATTAAATGTAGCGCAGGTGCATCTGAATCCATAGGAATGGTTTTTCGACCACCGTCAATTAATAGTGTTTCAAGGCCTGGCTTACGGCTAGTACCTTTAGCAACACCTACTAACAAAGGCATTTTTGTATGTGGCCAGTTAGAAAAGTACTGCTCCGCGCGCCCCAGTTGCCCCTTACCACCATCAATAAAGATAACGTCTGGAATTTTGTCTTCATCTACTAATTTGTTGTAACGCTTATTAAGTGCAAACTCCATTGCAGCATAATCATCACCACCGGTTATACCCGTTACATTATAGCGCCTATACTCTTTTGTATTTGGGCCTTGTGAGTCAAATACAACACAACTTGCAACAGTGTTCTCACCCATAGTGTGGCTTATATCAAAACACTCCATTCGGGTAATATCATCAAGTCGCAGTGTTGCTTTTAATTGTGCATAACGTTTATTAATAGAGTCTTGGGTACTTTGCTTAACTGCAATACTGTTTAATGCATTTTTATTGGCCAGTTGTAAGTATTGAGCACGCTCACCACGGGTAACTACTTTAAGTGTTACTTTGCGCTCACTTATTTGTGTGAGTGCTTCACCGAGTGCCCCGCTCTCTTCTATTTCAAACGGTAATATGATTTCTTTTGCAATACGCCCTGTTGCTCCTGGCGCTAAATAGTACTGTCCTAAAAATGAAGTCAATATTTCTTGCTCACTTGAATCTTTAGGTACTTTTGGAAAATACGTTTTACTACCTAATACTTTGTGATCGCGGATCATTAATAAATGAATACCATTTAAACCATTTAAATGAGCAAAACCAACTACGTCCATTTCAGCAAAATTACCTGATATAGACTGTTGCTCCTGCATTTTACGAAGTAGCATTATTTGGTCGCGAACTTTTGCCGCCAGTTCAAAGTTTAATTGTAGGCTGGCTGCTTCCATTTTCTTTATTAAATCAGCAATAACTTCGTGAGATTTACCCGTTAAAAACTTACGGACATAGTCAACTTGCTCGCTGTAATCATCATCCGTAACTTTATTCACACACGGAGCTGAGCAACGCTTAAGCTGATATTGCAGACACGGGCGACTTCTTGCGCGGTAATAAGCATCTTCACATTGACGAACAGGAAATATTTTTTGCATTAAGCGCAAGCTTTCAGATACCGCTCCCGCGCTCGGAAAAGGTCCAAAGTACTCACCTTTAATTTTACGGCTGCCACGATGAAACGCTAAACGAGGGTGTTTATGGCTAGTTAATAAAATATAGGGATACGACTTATCGTCGCGTAATAATATGTTGTAGCGAGGCTGGTATTTTTTTATTAGATTATTTTCAAGCAACAGCGCTTCTGTTTCAGTATTAGTGAGTGTGACTTCGATGTCACAAATATTACTCACTAAAACGCGTGTTTTGCTGTCGGTAATGTTACTTCTAAAGTAACTGCTCACACGCTTTTTTAAATGCTTAGCTTTACCAACATAAATAACTTGGTTGTCACTATCAAGCATGCGGTATACACCCGGCTCACTTGATAGCGTTTTGAGAAAATGTACGTGATCAAATTCAGACATAAATTATAGTTAGTACGAAACGTCTATATCAATCATTTTATGACGAATTGCTAAATGGGTAAGCTCAACATCACCACCTACATTTAGCTTTTCAAACATACGATAGCGATAGCTATTTACTGTTTTTGAACTTAGGTTTAAACGCTCAGCTATATTTTGTGCTTTTTCACCTTTAGTGATCATAAGCATAATTTGCAGTTCGCGTTCAGATAAGCTCTGAAAAGGATTTTCGTCTGTGCGACCTGTCACTTGCGCAAGTGCTATTTGCTGTGCAATTTCAGGAGCAATATAACGCTGACCGGCATGAACACAACGAATGGCACGCACCATTTCGTCAGAGCCAGCACCTTTAGTTAAAAAGCCATGTGCACCAATTTGCATTACTTTACTCGGAAACGGGTCTTCACAGTTAACGGTAAGCACAATAATTTTTACATCAGGGCAGTAACGACAAATCTTTTTAGTCGCTTCTAATCCGCCCATGCCTGGCATATTCATATCCATTAATACTATGTTTGGCGCATGCTGACGACAAAACTGTACAGCCTCTTCGCCAGTTTTAGCTTCACCAATTACTTTAAACCCTCGTACATCATCAAGAATACGCTTTATTCCTGTTCGTACAAGTTCATGGTCATCAACTAAAAGTACATTAATCAATGGAACATCCTCACTTACCTAACAACATGCAATTTAATTAAATTAATTTGCCACAGTAACATACATAAAGCGAAACAATAACTAATATTATTGCCTCGCCCTAATAGTTTAAGATGACGATTTTTCGCTAAATCTGTCAACCCATAACGCAATGATACCATCACCCGTTACATTACACGCAGTACCAAAGCTATCTTGTGCCAAATAAAGTGCAATCATTAATGCAACCGCGCCTTCATTAAACCCAAGCATGCTTGTTAATAGGCCAAGCGCCGACATAACTGCGCCACCTGGAGCACCTGGTGCTGCAATCATCACTACACCTAACATCATAATAAACGGTAGCATACCCATTAATGAAGGGACTTCCATGCTTGGTGATAAAAACATAACAGCCATTGCACAGGTTACTATGGTGATAGTTGAGCCAGATAAGTGAATAGTCGCGCAAAGTGGCACTGTAAAGTTAGCTACATCTTCTTTAACGTTATTTGCCTTACTTGATTGAAGCGATACTGGAATCGTTGCTGCGCTTGACATAGTACCTAACGCTGTAAAGTAAGCTGGTAGCATATTTTTAACTAATTCGATTGGATTACGTTTTAATAGTATACCTGTCGCTATATATAAAACGCTTAACCATAACCAGTGCATAACAAGCGCTGCAATTAGTACTACGCCAAATGTTTGCAGTGTATCTACCACAGTACCCGCTACCGTCATTTCGGCAAATACACCTGCAATGTAAAATGGTAAAGCAGGGATAATTACTTTTGATAATAATCCGTCAATCACATCACGGCCCTGATCAGACACCTTTTTAAGCGTATCAAGCTCTAATTGGCTCATGCCTATACCAAATACAAAAGCAGTTACTAATGCGGTCATTACCCCCATCAAAGGTGGAATTTCTAAATCAATAAAGCTGCCAATTTCTGTAGCAACTTCTGCCTCGAATGTAATACCACCGCTTAAAAAAGGGATAACAGCACTTACTAATAAAAATGCAAGCGTACCTGCAATAATTGTAGAGCTATAAGCAAACCCGACTGTTTTACCAAGTAAGTGACCAGACCCTTTTGGTAGGCCTGCAATACCTGATGCAATAAAAAATAATATAATAAGTGGAATGGTAAAGGAGATAATTTGACCAATCAGCTCTTTTACTGTGAATAAAAGTTCAACACCAGTTATAGGTACATATAGTCCAACTAGGATACCGGCCACAATACCGGCAATTAATTTTAAGATTAATTTCATTGTGATTGCTTAATTGAATTTAGATACGTGTTTTTATCATGTTTTAGACGCATTGTGTGATAAAACTATTCAAGTTACATTCATATGCACAAATATTGAACAAACACAGCTTAATTCAATACTCTTTTGAACATTTTTTGACTAAACGAAGTTTTACTCTTTAAATTTTAAATTAAGCCCGCACCTATAATAACTAAAGCACAGCTAATAATTGATTTTTATTTCGACTGGTTATAAGCCCAATAGATATATGTTATAGCCAAACTTTACTTTAGTTTTTTTAAACTCACAGTAAAGTGTGTTTATATAGTTAGTAGCAAAGGCTATTAACACGTTGATCAGATTGTATCCAAAGGAACATTATGTCTACTATTTTTGAAGATAACTCACTAAGCATCGGTAATACACCGCTGGTAAAACTTAACCGTGTTACAGGTGGGAATGTATACGCTAAAGTTGAATCTCGTAATCCAAGCTTTAGTATCAAATGCCGCATTGGTGCATCGATGATTTGGGAAGCTGAAAAGTCAGGTCAGCTTGTTGAAGGTAAAGAACTTATTGAACCAACATCTGGGAACACCGGTATTGCACTTGCATTTGTTGCAGCAGCACGTGGTTACAAGTTAACGCTTACTATGCCAAACACCATGAGCCTAGAACGTCGCAAGCTATTAAAAGCATTAGGTGCAAATCTAGTACTTACCGACGGTGCAAAAGGTATGAATGGCGCAATTGAAAAAGCAAAAGAAATTCAAGCAACAGCACCTGATAAGTATATTTTATTACAACAATTCGAAAACCCTGCAAACCCAAAAATTCACTTTGAAACAACAGGCCCTGAAATTTATGATGCGCTTGATGGCAAAGTAGACTTTTTTGTAGCCGGTGTTGGTACTGGTGGTACTATTACAGGTGTTAGCCGCTACCTTAAAACAGAAAAAGGTCTAAACGTTAAGTCTATTGCTGTTGAGCCAACTAACTCTCCAGTTATTAGCCAAACGCTTGCCGGTGAAGAAATTAAACCAGGTCCTCATAAAATCCAAGGTATTGGTGCTGGCTTCATTCCTGGCAACTTAGATATGGACTTAATTGATGGCGCAGAGCTTGTATCTAACGAAGACGCAATTGCAATGGCGCATCAGTTAATGAAAAAAGAAGGTATTTTAGTAGGTATTTCGTCAGGTGCAGCGGTTGTTGCAGCTAAGCGAATTGCTGAAAAGCCTGAAAACGCAGATAAAAATATTGTTGTTATCCTACCTAGTGCAACTGAGCGCTACTTATCAAGCCCAATGTTTGATGAAGAGTTTAGTGAACAAGAACTAGTACAATAAGTAATTTTAAGATTTTTAGAAGGATGCTTTAGGCATCCTTTTTTATTATTTATTATCCAATTTTCTATTTATTGCCTGCCATACCTTTACATCTGCATAGATAAACCACACACTTTAAAAAAACTAATTAATAATAATTAATATGAAAAAAATCACGAGTTTATTAAGTTTGGTCATCTGTTTATTTTTATCAGCCTGTGGTGACGATACCAAAACACTTGGCGACACTCCGGGCGATACAGCAACCGCTTATTTTGATGCGCTTTATAACCAGCAAGACCTTCAAAAAGCCAGCACCATGGCAACCCCCAACCTTACACGTATAATGAAATCCTACGGCACCGCTAAACAGTTTTCCCGTAACTTAGTAAATATGCAATACGATGAAGTCACCATTGAAGTTGATATGACCAATATGAGCGTCCGTGAACAATACGGCGATAACGCTAAAATAAACCTTATTTTTACCGGCTATTTAAATGGTGATAAAATTGACGAAATGCGCAGTGTAAAAATGCTTCGTAAAAAGGGAAAATGGTACATAGATAAAATTGTTGCCGACCCTTACGCTCGTTAAAAATAAATGAATTAAACATAAAAAAGGCCTTACATTCGTAAGGCCTTTTTCGCTTTAGCAGGGCGTGTTGATCTTTGTGGATTGAAATTTGTTCAATCTAGGGGCGATTTAATCGCGGCGCGAGGTTTGTAACCTAGTGGGCTAAGTAAAAACCGAGCAACAAAGAGTTAATCGTCCCTAGAAAGAACCCAAAGGGCAGCGCATGTTTGGCATTTATGCTGCGTTATCGCCTATTTATGGGGAATAACCACACTACATAGGCTCTGCCTTGCCTAAAAACCAAACAGCCTGCTGCAAATTCAACCACGAAAGGTCAACACGCCCTAGTATTTAAAGTAGTGCGCTACAGCTCACCAGGTTGAAAGTTATCAACTGCAATGGCTTTCTTACGTAGCTTATTAGCATGATGCATTGCATCAGCATCCGTTTGCTCTAACAACTTATTTTCAAGCGCATAATTTATAGCACCTTCAATATCAAGCGTTGCAGGCACACTGCCCTTGCGCTGCCATTGTTTTAAGTCTTTAAACTGCGCTTGCATATCATGCATAGCTAAAAATGCGCTTTCCATGACCCCTGTACCTGCATTTTCATCTACATAACATAAATGCGTTAAGCGGTTTCTAAATACACCAGGTTGAGTCATACGCTCGCAAATACTTTGTGCTATTTCATCACTTGGTCTGTGGTAATGGTTTCCAAGCGGGAACACTATACGTTTAAGGATAAAATTCACAACCGGATTTGAAAAGTTTTTAAAGAAGCCATTAAACGCTTGGCCAATTTCAAATAATGAGTTCTCAATTGCATATTTTACAAATGGTAAATCAGCTTGTTGGCGCCCTTCATCTTCATAACGTTTTAAAACAGTTGATGCTAAGTACAAATGACTTAATACATCACCCAAACGCGCTGATATCATTTCTTTACGTTTAAGTTCACCGCCAAGCATTAACATTGCAACGTCTGTACAAATAGCTAAGCCTCGGCTCATTCTACTCAGTTGTTTATAATAAATAGCCGTTTCACCACCTACAGGCGCTTTAGCAAAATAACTACGTGTTAAGCCATGCACAAATGCCATACCTGCATTACTTGCTGCAAATATTATATGGTTCATTAATAAACCATCAAATTGTTCAAGTGCTGCGTCGTCATCTTCCATTGCAGCGGCTTCCATTTCTTTTAAAACAAATGGATGACAGCGTGTTGCACCTTGGCCAAATATCATTAAGTTACGCGTTAAAATATTCGCGCCTTCAACCGTAATTGATACTGGAATCCCCATATAGCCATGCGCCAAATAGTTATTAGGCCCTACTTGAATTCCTTTACCTGAATGAATATCCATTGCATCATTCATTACCGTACGACCCATTTCAGTCATATGGTATTTAGCAATCGCTGTTACAACCGACGGGCTTAATTTTAAATCAATCGCACCTGCGGTCATTAATCTGCACGACTCAAGTGTGTAAGTTAAACCACCAATACGTGCAAGTGCCTCTTGGACACCTTCAAACTGCCCTATAGATACACCAAACTGCTGGCGTACCATGGCGTATGCCGATGTCATTTTTGAAGCTAAATGCCCAGTTGCTGCACTTAATGCTGGTAGTGATATTCCACGCCCTGCACTTAAACACTCAACAAGCATTCTCCAACCACGCCCTGCACACTCTTGACCACCAATGATCCAGTCCAGTGGTATAAATACATCTTTACCGTAAGTGGTACCATTCATAAAGGCCATATTAAGCGGATAATGACGCTCACCCGTTTCAACACCCGGATGATCGCTTGGTATAAGCGCACACGTTATACCGAGCTCTTTTTTATCACCTAATAAAGCGTCTGGATCATACATTTTAAATGCTAAGCCGAGTACAGTAGCCACTGGTGCAAGCGTAATGTAACGTTTTGACCAATTTAAACGCAGGCCCATTACTTGCTCGCCATTGTGCTCACCCATACACACAACGCCTGAATCAGGAATGCTGCCAGCATCAGAGCCCGCCTCTGGTCCCGTTAGTGCAAAACAAGGAACATCTGTACCATTAGCTAAACTTGGCAGCCAACGATCTTGCTGCTCTTTAGTACCATAGTGAAGAAGTAACTCGCCCGGACCTAAGCTATTAGGCACCATAACAGTAACTGCGGCTGTTAAGCTTTTAGTCGAAATTTTTGACACTATCGTTGAATTAGCAATTGCCGAGAACTCACGACCGCCAAATTTTTCAGGAATGATCAGCGCAAAAAAACCTTCTGTTTTTAGGTAATCCCACACTTCTTTTGGTAAGTCTTTGTCTTTTTGTACAATTTGATAATCATCAAGCATCGCCAATAAGGTTTCTACTTGGTTAGCCATAAATGCATTTTCTTTATCGCTAAGCTCTGGTTTTGGAAAGTGGTGCAGTTTTTGCCAGTCTGGGTTACCACTAAATAACTCACCATCCCACCAAACATCACCTGCTTCCATTGCCTCTCGCTCTGTTTGCGATAATGGCGGAAGCACCTTTTTGAACATTTTAAACGTAGGACGACTAATCAAGTTTAGGCGAATATCTTTAACCGCAAAAATAACCACCACCACGACCAGCAATATTATAAATATTAACATGCGCACATTCCTTACACATTGAATGAAAATAGTAACTTAATTATGACCCATCTTAATTTAAATACAATCATTGCACGACGAGTCGTGAGCCTTAACGCATTCATTTTATTGTTTTAAACATCACTGCTATTATCAACGTTTTAATAACAATAAATTAAAGGAATAGCATGACCCCCTTTCGATTTAAACTAAGTATGAGCGCCTTAATGGTAGCAAGTACTCTTGCTTTAACGGCCTGCGATGCGCAAGTATCTATCGACACTACCGATTCACCACACACTAAAAAAGCTGTAACAGCTAAAGATGCAAATACATTTATAACCAACACAGAAAAAGAACTAAGTGCACTTTATTTAGAATCGAGCCGTGCAGAGTGGATTTACGCAAACTTTATTACTCACGATACATCTGCGCTATCCGCTGAAGTTAACCGTAAAATGACCGAAACAGTCGTGCGTTTAGCAAATGAAGCTGCAAAATACGACGAACTAGAGCTTGATTACGATGCTCGCCGTAAGCTTGATAAACTAAAACTAGCACTTACACTTCCAGCCCCACAAGACGCTGATAAAACAGCGAAGCTTTCACAAATTGTCGCAGAGCTTGGCGGGCTATATGGTAAAGGCAAATACTGTAAAGAAGATGGCAGCTGTTTAAGCCTTGGCGACATGACCTCAAAAATGGCCACCAGCCGAGATTACAACGAACTACTTGATTTATGGCAAGGCTGGCGTGAAATATCAAAACCCATGCGCTCACTTTACGAGCAACAAGTAGCACTTACCAACGAAGGTGCAAAGGAGCTTGGTTATGCCGATACGGGCGCTATATGGCGCAGTAAATACGATATGCCTGCTGATGACTTCACCACTGAGCTTGACCGTATTTGGGGCCAAGTTAAACCACTTTATAACTCGCTACATTGCCATGTTCGCGCAAAGTTAGGTGAAAAGTACGGCACCGACAAAGTACCTCAAGATCAGCCAATACCAGCACACTTACTCGGTAATATGTGGGCGCAAGCATGGGGTAACATTTACGATGTTGTTGCACCAGAAAATGCCGATCCGGGTTACGATGTAACCGAGTTATTAGCTCAAAATAATTACGACGAACTTAAAATGGTCAAAGGGGCTGAAAACTTTTTTACCTCAATGGGTTTTGATGCGCTACCAGAGACATTTTACGAGCGTTCATTGTTTGTAAAACCAAAAGACAGAGATGTGCAGTGTCATGCATCAGCATGGAATATCGATAGCAAAGACGATTTACGCATTAAAATGTGTATTCAGCGCACAGGCGAAGAGTTTTCAGTTATTCACCATGAATTAGGTCATAACTTTTATCAACGCGCTTATAATAAACAACCTTTATTTTATCAAGAAAGTGCAAACGATGGTTTTCATGAAGCCATTGGAGACACCATTGCCTTATCGGTTACACCGGGTTACTTAAAAGAAATCGGCTTACTTGAACAAGTACCTGATGAATCTAAAGATATCGGTTTGTTAATGAAAATGGCACTTGATAAAGTAGCCTTTGTGCCGTTTAGCTTAATGGTTGATCAGTGGCGCTGGCAGGTATTTTCAGGTGAAGTAACCCCAGAAAATTACAATAAAGCATGGTGGGAACTACGTGAAAAATACCAAGGAGTACAAGCTCCTATCGCACGTAGCGAAAACGACTTTGATCCGGGTGCTAAGTACCACGTTCCGGGTAACACGCCTTATACACGTTACTTTTTAGCGCATATTTTACAATTTGAGTTTCATCGCAGCTTATGTGAAATTGCCGGTAACGATAAAGCCATTCATCGCTGCTCTATTTATAATTCAAAAGAAGCAGGGGATAGGCTAAACGCTATGCTTGAAATGGGTTCATCTCGCCCTTGGCAAGAAGCGCTTGAAACTGTAACAGGTAAGCCGCAAATGGATGCAACAGCAATGCTCGATTACTTTGCACCATTACAAACATATTTAGATAAACAAAACGAAGGCCGCAACTGCGGCTGGTAAATAGCGCTGAATAAAAAGCCCGCTCAAATGAGCGGGCTTTTTATTCATATTCTAATTTTAGTTAAATTAGAACTGTAAGCTTACATTTGCAAAGTAAGCATCATAATCAGAATCATCCCAGTTATTGCCGTAACCTGCTTCTAAACCAACATTGTTGTTGAAGAAGTGTTGAGCACCAAGAGTGTAATCATCATTTTTATTAACTGTAACAAAAACCGATGTTGCTTTGCTGAAATAGTAGTTAGATGCTAATTCCCAGTTACTTGAACCACCATCAACATCTTCAAATTTACCTTCAACAGTCAAGTAGTTACCTTGCTGTAAATCAGCAAAGTACTTAGCTGCTACTGCACGGTAATCAAACTCATCATCTGCTGTTACTGTGAAACCGATATAATCAGTGCTATTTAATTCGTGGTTATATGCTAGGTCAAACACAAACTGATTCTCAGCATCTTCTACATCAACAAACGTTGCTTTTAATAAAAGGTTTGGATTAAAGAAGTAACCTGCAGAAAGTTCAATTACATCCGTGCTTGAGCCAAAATCACTATCGAAATTATTGTACTGTGCACCTAATACAAAATCTTCTACAAAATACTCACCGCCAATGCTAGTAACATCTGCAAAATCATTATCACTGTATGCACCATAAACATTTGTTTGCTTATTGATGTACTCAAATTGATCGTAAGGACCTAACGTCGCTTTTGGAGAAAAATAATAAGTTGAGTCAACACTTAGTGTGTCATCACCATCTACATCCACGTATCCTACATGGCTGATTGATTGGTAAGTATCTGCGGCTATTGCAGTGGTTGCAGCGCTTGATAATAAAATGCTCGAAATGATAACGGCTAATTTTTTCATTTTAAATTCCCTATAAATATTACTTTTATGCCTCAGCTGTCTAGCCAAAGTCGGGGCGCATCCTAACGTCAAAAAAATGAACAAAAACTGAATAAGAGGTTAGATTAAAACCACTTAAAATGTAAGTAATTACGAGCGAATGTAAATAATAAGTATCAACAAAATCTGCGTAACAATAGTCTGTCATCATTTAAACTTTAAAAGTAACAAATAAGGTACAAGTTGCCGCCAAATTGAGCACAACTTAATTATTCGATAAACCTCATTAATATAACCTCCCCTCACTAAATTTTTCTAATTTCTCAAAATAATGACTATATTTAATTCACTATTTCTGTATTTATAATGAAAAATAGGTTTGTATCAGTGCATATTTTTATCTGCTTTTTCCCAATAACCATTGTTTACTAGCAAAAACAACTCCAATACTTACTATTTTATAGCTATTATCATCGACTGCATTTAATGACTTTAATAACAATTTAGCCATTCATGGCGACTCTATTTATAATTTAAAAGAAGTATTTAGATGAGCAAAATAAAGGGCGTAATTGCGACTGGTAATAATTTACAGTTAAAAACTCAAACGTTTAAAAACGACAAAGCCCGCTAAATTTAGCGGGCTTTTGATATTACTTTTGTATTAACTAAGTACGGGACTTAATTAAAACTGAAAACGCATGTTAGCAAAGTACGCATCGTTATCAGAATCATCAGCGTTGTTTTCGTAACCCACCTTTACACCAATATTTTTATTGATGAAGTGTTGAGCACCAAAGCTGTAAGTGTCTTGCTTGTTGTAGTTAGCAAATACAGATGTTGCTTTTGAGAAGTAATAGTTAGTTTCTGCTACCCATTGGTTTTCTGCGTCATCAATGCTTTCGTATTTACCTTCAAAAGTTAGGTAGTTACCTTGCTGTAAATCAATAAAGTATTTAGCAGCAACTGCACGGTAATCAAAATCGTCGTCTGATGTAAGTGTAACACCTACGTAATCTGTGCTATTTAGCATGTAGTTATAAGCTAAATCAAATAATGCGTAATCGTCGCCGTCTTTGTTTTCAACTAGTGTTACTTTTGCAAGTAAATCAGGGTTGAAAAAGTAACCACCCGTCAGTTTATAAAGCTCACTGTTAGAACCTGAATCTGGGTCTAGGTTTTCGTAAGATGCGCCAACAACAAATTCATTAATAAAGTATTCACCACCAACCGATGTTAAATCGCCAAAGTCGTCATCAGCGTAGCCACCATATACGTTAGTTTGTTTATTGATGTATTCAAACTGATCGTACGGACCTAAAGTTTTTTTAGGAGATAAGTAGTAAATAGAATCTACAGCAACAGTATCGTTGTTATCGCTATTTTTGTAGCTTAGGTTACTAATTGAATTATAGCTGTCTGCAGCAGCCGCAGTGCTAGATAATAAAATGCTCGAAATAATAACTGCTAATTTTTTCATTGTAAGACTTCCCTATGTACATTGCTTTTTATGCTCTAGCTGTATTGCTAAAGTCGAGGCACATGCTAACGTTAGGAAACTGAATGAAAACTTAACTAACCATTTGTATTTATTAAGTTAATTGTAAGGAAGTGTTGTAAACTGTAAAATTAAAGTAGTTGCAACATCTAGTCAACAACTACTTAAAACATGTACCGTATTAAAGCGCGTGTTGGCTAATAATTCGGTAAACATCGTTAATATTGTCGCCAGACTTAAACTCTTTACTAATTGGTGTTGGATCTGAGCCAACCCATATTTTTAGCTCGGCATCTAAGTCAAAATGGCCTGCACTTTCTTTACTAAACTTGGTAATTTTAGAGTAAGCAATACTCACCATTTCCATTTTAGAACCGGTCATACCTTGCTTATCAATTAAGATTAAGCGCTTATTAGTAAAAATAAACATATCACGTACTACTTTATATGCTTTTTCTACTTGCTCGCCGTCAATTAATGTATTGGCGAGGATTTTTTCTAAATCAGAATCGTCAACTTCGCTTGCATTACCCATAAGTCCGCTAAGTAAACCCATTATACTTTCTCCTGTTTAAATATTTGATTCTCTAATGTATGACCATTAACTAACTGCCGGTACTGCCAGTGTTGTTGATGACAAAAATTCAGTAGTGCAATATCAAGTGGATCGCTCGTTGGCTGATACTCAACTACATATTCTTTATGTTGGCTCATATACACACGACTCACACCTGCAATTGCTTGAAGCTGTTGCTCAACATTTTGATAAGCCTCGCTTAGCATTAATGTATAAAAGTGTTTATCGGTATTATTAGTTTTTGTTTGATGCTCGCTTAGTACGCCTTTATCTAAATGAAGTACCTGTGAGCATAGTCGCTCAAGCTCAATTAAATCGTGAGAGCTTAAAATAAATGTAGCCTGTTCACTTAATTCTGATACCAGCTCACGTACTTCTCTGGCATGAATCGGATCAAGCCCTGCGGTTGCTTCATCAAGCATTACAACTTGTGGTGAACCAATAAGTGCTTGCGCTATCGTAACGCGCTTGCGCATACCGTGCGATAAGTCACCTGCACGCTGCTTTGCAATTTCTTTTAAGCCAACTAAATCAAGTACACGTAGCGCCTCAGTTTGGCTTTGCTTTGCCCCCATACCTTGTAGTTTTGCATAAAAAGCGAGTTGCTTGTCTATATTAAAACGAGGGTCAAGTTGTGCATCTTGCGGTAATGCACTTACTTTATTAAATAAAGCAGCACTACCAGGTTTATGCCCTAATATTTCAAGGCTGCCTTTACTTGGCGCTATATAGCCGCACAACAAACTAAATAAGGTAGTTTTACCCGCACCATTTGGCCCAACAAGCGCCACTGGCGCGCCTTTGTTAATTTCAAAGTCCACATTATTAAGCGCAAGTTTTGCACCATACGATTTACTCAAACCGCGAGCTGTAATTAATGGTCTCATAGTGAGCTCCTTGCAAAAATACGTTGAGCAACGCTTAGTAGCACCGCTGTTTGTACAAGGGGAATAGCAACAGCGCTTAATAATGGTAAATTTTGCCCCGCTAATAACTCTATTTGCACACCCGGAAATAAATAATCAAGCAAGCCTAATGCGGGTATTTGCCATTGCAATATACCAACTACAATACCGCCTGCTGCAAAATATAAAATTGCCAATACAATAGATAAGCGCGATGAGCGAGCAAAAGTATTTATTAACGTCATAAGTGCTACAAATGGGCACAGAGTAATCACTAATATTAAAAATATAGAAAGTGCACGGGCAAAACCACCTGCCAGTAAACTTGGATCTCTAAACCCTAGTACAGCGAGCGTAGCCACAAGAGTAATGCCCACTAAGCAGGCTAATACCGCTAGCTGCCCTAAAAAACGGCCAAACAGTATTTCAAAGCGAGTGGAGCGCAGTGATAAAAACCTCAGTGTGCCACGCTCTCTATCGCCTACCGTTTGGTCGCTACAAATAAATAAACCAAAAACGGGAAAGCTATAAAGGGCTATTAACCAGTACATAGCAAATTCGGCCTCAGGCCAATCCAATAATTTACTTAAACCAATAGAACCTGATATATCACGGGCTATTTGCTCAAAATCAGGCGCACTTACAATGCCTACTGCTTGTCCTATTGGGTAGCGCAGTATTATTAGCCACACCAATGCAAAGGCAGCTAATGCAATAAGTCCACGTTTAGTTAAAAACATACGTACAAGCTCAAATCCCGCTATTTGCGTTAATCGCCCTACGTTTATCGGTAATGGTGTTGCCATTGACTATCCTTAATGACTTTTTATTTTCTGTGTATTTATCCACACTAAGTGTAAACACCTTGAATTACCAGCAAAAAAAAGCTCACCTGTGGTGAGCTTTGTAACAATACATTTAAATGTAACAGTATAAATTGCGATATAAATTATAAATACTGCTTATAAACCTCAAGTGCTTGGCTTAAATCGCTAATTAAATCTTCAACATCTTCAAGGCCTATGTGCAAACGAATAACCGGCCCTAAATCCCAACCTGTATTTGAGCGCAACCCTTTCATGGTTAAATTAGCCGTTACCAAACTTTCAAAACCGCCCCACGAAAAGCCCATTTTGATATGCTCAAGGCTATCTAAAAATGCATCAATCGCTTTTTGATTGCCGGTTTTCATCACAAATGAAAACAACCCATTACTGCCATCAAAGTCACGTTTAAAAAACTCATGCCCTGGGCAGCTTTCAAATGCAGGGTGTCGAATATGATCAACAAGCTCATGTTGCTCAAGCCATTTAGCTACTTCTAATGCTGCTTTTTCATGTTGGTTTAAACGCACACCCATTGTACGCAAGCCTCTAAGTGCTAAATACGCATCATCGGCACTGGTACATTGCCCTAGTAAGTATGAGTTTTCGCGCAAAGTTGGCCAATACTTTTTATTAGCAACAGCCACCCCCATCATCACGTCCGAATGGCCAACAATATACTTTGTTGCAGCTTGAATACTAATATCAACACCGTGCTCTAACGGGCGATAATGCAGACCGTTACCGTAGGTATTATCAAGCATGGTCATTACGTTGTGCTCATTGGCTACTTTTACCATAGCGGGCACATCTTGCACTTCCATCGTAATAGAGCCTGGAGATTCTAAAAACAACACTTTAGTATTTGGCTGAATGTAATCTTTAATACCTGCGCCAATGGTTGGCGGGTAGTACGAAGTGGTAATTCCAAGCCCTGCTAAAATTTTATCGCAAAAATCACGAGTGGGCTCATACACGTTATCAACCATTAAAATATGATCACCGCTTTTTAAAAACGATAAAAATACTTGGCTGATCGCCGCCGCGCCACACGGGTATAGTGCACACCCTTCACCGCCTTCAAGTTCTGTTATGGCTTCTTGCAGCGCAAAGTGTGTTGTTGTTCCCCGGCGCCCATAAAATAACGTTTTATCGCCACGGGTTTTAGCCGCTTCTTTTAAATCGGCTACAGTATCAAATACAATGGTAGATGCCCGTTGTACAACCGGGTTTACTACGCCGTGTGTATACGCTTTTTTGCGTCCTGATGACACTAGCTGAGTGTTTTTATTACTTTTACTCGACATTGTTAATCCTTAAGGGTTTGTGCGCCAATGCTCAATTAAATAACGAGAGATAGAGTCGGTTCTAGGCAGCTTTAAATGCTCACCTTCTTCGTGCCAATTACCAAATTGCTCTAAGTCTTCACGACTAAACCATTTTGCATCGTCTAGCTCTTCTTTATCTACGTTAATTTGCTCAGATGTCGCCTGTGCAAAAAAGCCAAGCATAATTGACGATGGGAACGGCCATGGCTGAGATGCAACATAACGTACGTTATCAACTTCTATGCCTGCCTCTTCTTTAACTTCACGCGCAACAGCTTGTTCTAGTGTCTCCCCTGGGTCTACAAATCCAGCAAGCGATGAATACATACCTGTGGGCCACGCAGCTTGGCGACCTAATAAACAGCGTTCTACTCCGTCAGCAAAGACTTTAGTAACGACCATAATTACCGCAGGATCGGTACGCGGGAATGTAGGATGCTTACAGTTTTCGTTTTCACATACACGAGAATGCCCGGCTTCCACTGAACGGTTTTTACTACCGCAGCGCCCACAAAAACGATGCGTGGCATGCCAATAACATAACCCTCTCGCAAGGGCGGCTATTGAGGCATATTTAATGGTTACTTGAGGCCCATATTGGCGAATATCAAAAAACTGAGCGCCCTCTATTAAAGGCGAAAGTACGCTTTCATCCAGATCAGAGACATCCAATGCAAACACACCATGTTTAGCATTGTTTAAACCAACAAAAATAGCACTCGTTAAATCTAAATGTGCCACTTGTTGATACGTTAAATAGCTTACTTTAGGGGTATCTTTAATAAATAGAGTTTGATTATTTTTAACTAAAACCCATTTACTTTGCGCCGACATTTGCGCTTTAAGCCACGATGGGTCTTTACGAAAATTTGAGCCTCTATCTAGTGGCATGTTGCTGTAATGAAGCATGTAAGTCCTTGGTAACTCGTTATGCTTTAAAATTACCATAATCATTTAGCAAACCCAATTGATTACAGTAATAAAAAAAGCCTATATAAGGCTTAATTCATCTATTACGACTTTGTATTAAAATCTCTCATGTTGCAGGCACTTAGCTTGCACTTTTTTAACTATTTTTTACTGTTAAAGTAGCAAAGTATTATCAATTAAATGAAATTGCTCTGCGCTTTGTTTTAATACCTCAGCAGTTAACCTGTCAGCACCGTATACATCGCACAGTACATTATATTGACTTTTTAAATGCCCAAGTAACAAGGCAAAGTCACCATCGCCAGAGAGCAAAATAACTTTATCAAGATTTTTACCCTGCTCTAACATGTCTATTGTTATGCCTACATCCCAATCGCCTTTAGCACTTCCATCACGGCGTTGAATAAATGGCTTTAGCTTTACGTCAAAACCAATCGCACGCAAAATATTTTGAAACTGATTTTGCTTTTCATCTCCTCGATAAATAGCATACGCAAAAGCACATTCAATATTGTATTGCGCTTGCATTACCCGCCAAAACGTATTGTAGTCAAAGTTTTTTCCGTAACTCTCGCGGCACGTGTAATAAATATTTTGCACATCAACAAAAATACCGACTCGTGGTTTCGTGCTTTGCTGCTCGTTTTGTAAAGTCATTTAGTGTCCTAATGAGGATTAATAGCAATTAAAATAAGTGTACCTTGCAATTTATATTTAAGTAACCTAAATTAGTTACTTACCCTTATGTAACCAATATTGGTTACATATTAAAAAGTAACCATTTTGAGATTTTTATGATTGGTGTGATCAGCGGCGATATTATTAAATCGCAAACCATCCCTAAGCAGCAATACGATGCCATGCTTTACCAACTAGAGCAAAGTTTGCGAAATATTTCGGGTGAGCAAACCCTTTGGAATATATACCGAGGCGATGCCTTTCAGTTACAAGTTAATAACCCTGAGTATCTTTTTAAAAACGCTATACTAGTGTATTTACACCTTAAATCATCAGGTTATGAGCTACGCCAAAGCCTAGCGCTTGGGCAAATAGATAACCCACGCAGCGATATAAAAACAGCAACCGGCTCTGCTTTTACCCTTTCGGGGCAAGCCCTTGATAAAATAGGCAATCAACGCTTTGTTTTTAATATTAATGAGCAGCAGCTTGATGAAAGCTTAAATCTTAATTTAGCCTTTGCTGACGTATTGCTCACTAAAATCACACAAAAACAAGCAAATGCCCTGTATGT
Source organism: Pseudoalteromonas sp. SR45-1 (assembly GCF_014163655.1). Taxonomy (NCBI): domain Bacteria; kingdom Pseudomonadati; phylum Pseudomonadota; class Gammaproteobacteria; order Alteromonadales; family Pseudoalteromonadaceae; genus Pseudoalteromonas; species Pseudoalteromonas sp. SR45-1. Next base: position 24,550 of record NZ_JACJDR010000019.1, read on the forward strand.
CTATTTAACATCATCAGACAACAGCCATGCGGCACTAGCTAAAGAGCTTAAAACAAGTCGCGAAAATGTAACAAAACTACTAAATTTAGCGCATTACCAACTTATAGAGCGCTTCATTAAGCACACACAGCACGTTATAAAAAATATAATTAAAGGAGGTGAATAATGGCGTTTTCACTTTTACTGGTCGCCCTTATTATTGGCCACTTACTCGCTGACTTTTACTGGCAACCTATGAGTTGGGTAAACGAGAGAAACACTCGTCACTTTAAAGCCACTAAGCTTTATTTTCATGTACTCGTGCATGGTGTAACAAGTGCACTCATTATTACCGTGTGGGAATACACATTTGGGTGGCAGCAACTAAGCAGTGTTTTAATTGCAACGGCAAGCATTATGGTGAGCCATTATTTTATTGATATAGCTAAATCGTATTCTAATAAAGGCGTGGTACCTTTTTTACTTGATCAAATAGCGCACATACTCGTTATTATTGCGCTCAGTATTTGGCTAACTGATAACAGTAGCTTTATGGCTGCAATTAATAATATGCTCACTGATCCCAAAATACTGTGGGTGGTATGTGGTTATTTAACTATTTTGAGTCCTAGCGCCGTATTTATAAGAATGATGTTAGAGCGTTTAACAAGTAACTTTTCAAGTACTGGTAGCTTACCACTTGCAGGGCAAAGCATAGGTATGTTGGAACGCGTACTTATGCTGAGCTTTATATTACTTGACCAATTTGCAGGGCTGGGTTTTTTACTTGCGGCAAAGTCGGTATTTAGGTTTGGTGATTTAAGTGCAAGCAAAGATAAAAAACTTACCGAGTACGTCATGCTCGGCACATTACTTAGCGTAAGTGTGACTTTATTTGTCGGCTTGGGTATTAACTATTTAATCAGGCAGGCAATACAGTAAGTACAAATTACAGGCAATAAAAAACGCGCTGCTTCTATTTAATTAAAGAAGGGAGCGCGTTTTTTGTATCAGCATTTAACTAAATTCTAAATTAATTAAACGCTAGTGCAATCACTAATAATGATTAATCGTTATTTGTGCGACGACGGCGTTGGCCATTACCGCCAACAGATTCACGCTTTGCCCATGGGTTTTGCGCGCTGTCATCTGTTTTAGCTGCTGGCTTTTTAGAACCACCACGGCGTGGGCCGGTACCATTACCACCATTGTTCGGCTTTTTGCTGTTAGGCTTGCTGCTATCAGATTTAGGCTTATTAAAAGGCTGCTTTTTCTTAGGCTTTTTAGCCGGCAGTGGGCGAGCATCTAATGCGCGTTCAGCTACTGGATTAATAGGCTCAAAACCGTCTTCTTCAGCACGCGGTATAAGCTCACCAATAAAGCGTTCAATACCGTATAAATCAACAGCATCTTCTGTAGTTACAAACGAAATTGCATGACCCGATGCACCAGCACGGCCTGTACGGCCAATACGGTGAACGTAATCTTCATATACGTTTGGTAAGTCGTAGTTAACAACATGCGGTAATTCAACAATGTCTAAACCACGTGCAACAATGTCTGTTGCTACTAGTACGCGTACTTCACCACTTTTAAAACCATCAAGTGCTTTAACACGTGCGCCTTGTGATTTATTACCATGGATAGCCGCGCCTACAATGTCATCGCGTTCAAGTTGTTTAACTAAGCGGTTAGCACCGTGCTTTGTACGGCTAAACACTAATACTTGTTGCCAATCGTTAGTGCGAATTAAGTGGCTTAGCAATGCTGTTTTACGTGTTTTATCTACCGCGTAAACGCACTGAGTAACACTTTTTGCAGTGGTATTTTTTGCTGCAACTGAAATTTCAACTGGGTCATTAATTAACCCTTTTGCTAATGCACGAATTTCATCTGAAAATGTAGCCGAAAACATCAAGTTTTGACGTTTAGCAGGCATTTTAGCAATTAAGCGTTTAATGTCGTGAATAAAGCCCATGTCTAACATGCGGTCAGCTTCATCGAGTACAAGCACTTCAACGCTATCAAATTTAACTGCATTTTGATTATGTAAGTCGATTAAACGACCCGGCGTTGCTACTAAAATATCAACACCTTTACGAAGACGCTGCATTTGTGGGTTAATTTTAACGCCACCGTAAACTACAAACGAGCTCACATCAGAATGCTTAGCGTACTCTTCAACGTTTTCGCTTACTTGCAAAGCAAGTTCACGTGTAGGCGTTAAAATAAGCGCACGTACGTGATTGCTTTTAGCTTTAGGACCCGACGACAAGCGCTCAATAAGTGGTAATGTAAAACCCGCTGTTTTACCTGTACCTGTTTGCGCTGCTGCCATAACGTCACGGCGTTCAATAATTGCAGGAATTGCTTGAGCCTGAATCGGCGTTGGCGTTTCATAGCCCTTTTCTAAAACCGCATTAACCAAAGACTGTGATAAACCTAAACCTTCAAAACTCATATAAACTCTCTTTTAAATAAGGCTACATTAGCCAGTTGCGCGCATTATACCTGTAGTAGCTAAGAATGCATGCCATTATTTACGTTGCAGGCAATTGAGCATAGTTTATTAAAGTTAAACCTGTGATTAAGTTGCTTAAAAATGCAAAAAACGGCCATAAGCCGTTTTTTTTTATACTTAATTACTCTAAGTATTAGAGTTACTTAACACCTAACTCACGCAAACGTTCTTGCAAGTAGCTATCTGCCGTGTAGCGCTCTGAAAGCACAACATCTGGATGCGGGTGTAAAAATAACGGTAATGAAATACGCGATTTAGTAGATGCTTTACCCGTTGGGTTAATTACACGGTGAATTGTCGATGGGAAATACCCGCCCGACGCTTCTTGTAGCATGTCGCCGATATTAATAATTAAGCTGCCAAAATCACATGGCACGTCTAACCAACCGCCATCTGTTTTTTGAACTTGTAAACCAGGCTCATTAGAAGCTGGTAATACAGTCAATAAATTAATATCGCCATGGGCTGCTGCGCGAATAGCACCAGGCTCTTCATCACCCGTCATAGGCGGATAATGAAGGATACGTAACAATGTTTGCTCAGAATCGGCAATCATGTCTTTTAAATCAATTGAAAACTTAGCACGCACATCAGCTGGTGCTTCAGCCTGAACCCAGCTTAATAATGTGCCAGCAAATTCACTTGCTAAACGGTAGTATTCACGTACATCAGCTTCAAGCTGGGCAGGAACGCGACCTTTAGGGTACACATGAAAGTACTCTTTAATGTCTTTTATTGTAAAGCCTTTCGCTACTTCTGATACTGAAGGCGGAAAGTAACCGTCTTGAGTTTCTTTAGAGAATAAAAAGTCGTGCTTTTGCTCTGAGTTAAAAAAGTCTTGCCAATTTTTGTAAATAGACTCAACTAAAGACTGTGGGATTGGGTGGTTTTTTAAAACGCCAAATCCAGTATTTCTTAACGATTCAACAAATTGTGCAGCCGCATCGGGAGCTTTATAATCAACAGTAGGTAATTGCATTGTACGTTCCAGTGAATAGGTTGTGTGAAGTGAGTTGCTTTTAATAGTGCTAAATTACTTATATAAAGTAGCAAAGCCTTCATTATAGCGCTATGCGAGGATAGACAAATGACCTCAAAAACATAAGGACATATGTCCGCAAGGCATAGTCACCGTCACTTTGCTTGATCAAGATCAACTTATAAAAAAACGTTGAATTTGCAAGGTTTAGTAACTATCTCTGGTCTATTATTAGAATATATTTTATTTGTGTAAATAAGGCTCCCCATGCGACAAAAAGTATCTTTTAAAAGCGGCGATTTAGAACTTGCCGGCCAACTTGAACTTCCCTCTGGTGACGTTAAGTTTTACGCGCTATTTGCACACTGCTTTACATGCGGTAAAGACATTGCAGCAGCTACACGGATTAGTCGTGCACTTACGCAGCAAGGTATCGCCGTACTGCGTTTCGACTTTACCGGTTTAGGTAATAGTGATGGCGATTTTGCTAACAGTAACTTTTCATCAAACATTCAAGATTTAGTATCTGCGGCTGATCATCTGCGTAAGCACTTTGCTCCGCCGCAACTACTCATTGGCCACAGTTTAGGCGGCGCTGCGGTACTTGCTGCTGCTGAGCATATTCCTGAAGTATCGGCTATTACAACTATTGGCGCACCGTCAGATGCGCAGCACGTAGCGCATAACTTTGAAGCACACCTTGATGAAATTAACGCAGCAGGTGAAGCTAAAGTTAACTTAGCTGGTCGTGAATTTACCATTAAAAAGCAATTTATTGACGATATAGCCAAGTACGATAAAAGCCACATAAGTAAACTTAAGCGCGCATTATTAGTAATGCACTCCCCTATTGATGCGACTGTAAATATTAGTGAAGCTGAAAAAATTTATGCATCAGCTAAGCATCCTAAAAGCTTTATTAGCCTAGATAACGCCGATCACCTTTTAACAAATAAAAACGATGCCGACTACGCAGCACAAATAATTGCAACGTGGGCAAACCGTTATGTTAAGTACGACAAAACTAAATACACGGCAAGTTTAACGGGTGGTAATGTACTTGTTGAAGAAAAAGACCATGTATTTACTCAGCACGTAAGTACAAAAGATCATACTTGGCTTGCAGATGAGCCAATAAAAGTAGGCGGTAAAAACTTAGGCCCCGATCCGTATCATCACTTATTAGCGGGGCTTGGTGCCTGTACGGCCATGACACTACGTATGTACGCTACACGTAAAAACTTACCACTGGAGCATGTTAAAGTAGAACTTGATCACACTCGCGATTACAACAAAGATTGCGACGATTGTGAGCAAACCGGTAACCTTGAAGCCATTACCCGTAAAATCACCTTACGTGGCGACTTAACAGAGCCAGAGCGTCAGCGTTTACTCGAAATAGCCGACAAATGCCCTGTGCATAAAACACTACATAACAACCCAGTTATTGTAAGTGAACTGGTAGAATAACTGCCGTAAAATTAAAATAGCGCAGGTCACACTGCGCTATTTTAGATGAACAATAAAGTAATCTCACAATCTGAGATAAAATATAGAGGTTGAATAATAGGTACGACTCTAGTAAATTGTTAGTAAAATTATATAACCAAGGATAGGTATAAATAGTATGAATAAAAATACTTACTATGAGCGCAATAACTTTTCAATTTACGAAGTAACAAACAAAACAGGTATCGAGTTAACTTTATCTGAGCTGAAACAAATTGAATTAGCTATGCTAATTACCCCAAAAGCATTAACAACTTTTATTAATATATTGCACAACCCTGCTAACTTAGATGAAAAGAAAAAAGAAAAATTCGAATCAATTATGAAACAATACGGTTTTGTTAATTCGGCTAAATTTGAAGCAACACGAACATTTCTTATTCGCCAAGCTCGTAAACTAATAAACCTTATCGGCTCCATGCTTTTAACTCCTCATAAGCTTTATAAATGCGCAGGGTTTGGCGATGCTACTTATTATGACAGATATGGGATTATAGGGTTTGGTAAGAGCTTTTTCGAAGTAGGAACTGACAGAAAAGTTGATACTATCGTTCACGAGTTTAGTCACGCGGTATGGACTTCTGAAGATACAGCATATAACGCTAGAACAGCTATGAAAGAGCTTAATATAATCGCTCGAAACGCACGAATAAATCAAAACGCCCAATATAGGAAAGAAATTCTATCCTCTTCATACGCATTTGAAAATGCAGTACGAGCAGCCCAATGAAAAAAATTATTATTTCCATAGTTTGTTTAATAAGTTACTCATCTCTTGTTAAGTCTGAAGAAGTTAAAGAAAGCCCTATCGCTACCTCCTCTTTCACTTTTTGTCATCTAGATACTAAGTGTACAACGAATATTAGACTAGCTAACACAACCCCGTATCAAGTTAAGCTAAGCTCTCTCGCTTTTAATGAACAAGGAATCGATTTAAATTCGATGTATGTATTTGAAGAAAGTAGATACTACGATTTAAAAGAGAATAATTTAGATACAGGTATTTCAGAGCAACCCATACAGGGACGCAGACGTGCCTACAAGCAATTATCATCATTAGAATTCGAGCCACTAGAAGTCAAGTTTATAGAGCTAAAGGGCATAGAAGAGAGGTTTGCATTAGAGCCAGGGAAAAGGTATATGGTGGGAACACTTACTCCATTTGTAAACTTGTACATTAATGGTAAGTTTGCCGATATCATCACAATTAGAACAAACTATTCACTGTTAACAATGCCTACAGAAGATATGGAAATAAAAGAACGACCAATAAAACAGTTTGCTACACCGCAAGGGTAACCTGCAATAATATACATGCTTTGTTTAATACCACTCAAAATTCTGCGTCAGCTTAAACCTTTATATATCAAGCCAGCTTAAAGTTGGCTTGATTATATCTTGCCTAATTATCTAAAAACGCCACTACTTCTTTACTCATTCTATCCACCAACCATTTTGGTCCGCCATCATACATATAGTTATGGCGTGATTTTTCTATTAGTGTTTGTGTAACAGGAAACTTATCCAACTCTGAATCGTTTAACAACACATTCGCATCAGCTGGGTAATCACTACCGCGAAGTGTAAGTACGCGAATGCTTTTATTGCGCGGGATCAACATGCGGCGATGATCGAGCGTAATAATAGTGCTAACTTCGTTTGGATAAATAGAGCCATATAATGCGGAAATATCCCCGCCATTAGAATGCCCAAATAAGGCGAGCTTTGTAAAATCATACGCTGGGTATTTACTCGCTAGCTCATTAACTAAAAACTTAAGCGTTACTACGCCACGATGCCAGTTTTCCATGCGAGTTGTTAAGTAAGGCTGCTCACGGTTTAAGTAAGGGTCACTTTTTAGCTCATGTGCAACGGCTATTGTTAAATATCCACGCTGATTAAACGCATTACTGGCAAACGTATACCCGTTATGGCTAATCCCGTAACCTGCGTTAATAAACGCTACAGGGCATTTTACTTGCGCTGTACACTTAGCATTATTAGCTGGCAATGTAATATTGATAGGAATATCGCGATTACGGCTTTTATCAGTTATAACGTTCTCATTTGCATAGCTTGCTGTGCTCATAACTAATGTGCTTAGAGCTAGTGCGCTTAATATAAAAAGCTTTTTAAGTGTTTTTTGCATATTTAAATTTATATAAATTATTGTTTTTAATTAAAAATAACTTTTACTTTATAGCTTTGCATTCTCTATTGTCAAACTATGCGATAATAGCCGCCATTGTTTAAATATATTTAGTAAAAGATCCAATAAATGAAATCATACAATAGCATTCAAGAACGTATAGAAATTTTAGAAGACAAACTAACTGCAATACATGACGAAATCGAAACACTAAAAGCACCTGCTAAAAACAACAATGAACGTATTATTTTTAAGTTTATTGAAACAGGCAGCACAGGTAAAACGAAGGATTTTGTTCGTGAGTTAGGTATTAAATCACCACGTGACGGTTTGTTTTCGTCAGGTGATGTTACAAAACTAATTAAAGATGGCGCTGAAGATATTTCACCAGCGTTATTAGAAATCGCAAGACAGCTTGCCAGTGCACGTAATAAAAATGGCCCTAGCCGTTAATTACGAAGTCACGCAGTATCTAGAAGCCCAGCTAAGCTGTCGCTTCTAGTTAGTAATCATATTAAACTAAATTAATCACAAAGCTCTATATTAAGGCTGGTAAGCAAATTAAGTGCTTCGAAGCGATCAAACTTAGCATTCGCTAACATATTATTATTCAAATCTATATTAAATGCTGTCGCACCTACAAAATCACATTTTGTTAGGTTAGTTTGAAAAAACTCACTATCGCGAAAATCTGTTCCTGTAAATTCACTACCGCTTAAATCAGCATGTCTAAAATCAACATTTTTGGCAAAGCAGTGTGTTAGTTTGAGGGCTTTGAGGGTTAATTCAAAAAAAGAACTATTACTGAGCTCGCAATAATTAAAGCTCACCGGTGCGTTAATACTAAGCGCTGGCCAATCCACGTCAGTCCATTGCAGACTATTTAATTTACAGTGGCTAAAACTTACATCTTCAAGCGAGCTGTAGTTCCATTTTAGTGACGATAAATTACAGTTTTTAAAGTTGCACTGTATAAATCGGCAATTTTTAAACTGCCCGTCTGAAAAGTCGCAATCGGTAAATGTGCACTCTTCAAACTCAGAATTTTCAGTTAGTTGCTCTTCGTGCTGCAAAGCATTAAATTGCTCGTCGAAGTAGTGATTATTATTTGAAATTGACACTATTAACCTAGTTTTTAATGGGCATAGACGCTATTTTTAGGTAAATCTTTTTTAAGCGCAAGCACTGCAATAAAAATCAAAGCAAATAGTGGAAATAGCGCTAAACAGCCACCCACAAAAGCTAAAACCCCCGGCATAGTACTTTTACGCTTACCTATTTTGTAGCTAATTACAGCAAAAATAGGAATACTCAGCACAATAAAAAAAACTAAGAACTCACCAAATAAGGTTGCATTGATCGACATAATAATTCCTTTTTCGTCTATTCGATTAAAATACATGTTGCTGTAAATTTAACCACAAAAAAACCCTTAAGCATATAACTTAAGGGTTTTTAAATTTAGCTCAATAAGCTAAACAAAAATTACTCTTCGCTAGGTATCGATTTTTCAACAACACTAATTGCAAGCTCAGCTAACGAATCCATATTAGGCTTACTAGGCGCGTTAGTTAATAAACACGACGCTTGTGTTGTTTTAGGGAAAGCAATAACGTCACGAATGTTATCGGTACCACATAAAAGCATTGCTAAACGGTCAAGACCAAATGCTAAACCAGCATGTGGTGGTGTACCGTATTTAAGTGCATCAAGTAAAAAGCCAAACTTGTCTTGTTGCTCTTGCTCGTTAATACCTAAAATTCTAAATGCAGTTTCTTGCATATCTGCATTATGAATACGTACCGAACCGCCACCCACTTCGTAGCCGTTTAATACCATGTCGTAGGCATCTGAAATAGCCGCAGCTGGATTTGCTTCAAGCTCACTTGCAGTAATATCTTTTGGTGCAGTGAATGGATGATGCACAGCATGTAATGTGCCTTCGTCATCTTCTTCAAACATTGGGAAGTCTACAACCCAAAGTGGTGCCCAACTATTAAGGTTAGTGATTTCTAAGTCAACACCAATCTTAACGCGCAGTGCGCCCATTGCTTCATTTACTGTATTGCGCTTATCGGCACCGAATAAAATAATATCGCCAGACTTTGCATTAGTACGCTCAAGTAATTTTGTGATTACGTCTTCGCTTAAAAACTTAGCCACTGGTGATTGAACACCTTCAGCGCCTGCAGTGTGGTCATTTACTTTCATCCACGCCATGCCTTTAGCGCCGTAAATACCAATAAACTTAGTGTAATCGTCAAGCTGTTTACGAGAAAGCTTAGCGCCACCCGGTACAGTTAATACAGCAACACGACCTTTTTCGTCGTTAGCTGGACCTGAGAAAACATTAAACTCTACGTCTTTAACTAAATCTGCAACATCAACTAACTTCATTGGGTTACGTAAATCAGGCTTATCAGAACCGTAAAGGCTCATTGCCTCGCTGTAGGGCATGATTGGAAAATCGCCTAAATCAACGTTTAACAATGTTTGCCACATCTCGCGGATCATTTTTTCAGTCATACCACGTACTTGATCAGAGCTCATGAACGAGGTTTCTATATCTATTTGGGTAAATTCTGGTTGACGATCGGCACGTAAATCTTCATCACGGAAACATTTAACAATTTGGTAGTAACGGTCAAAACCCGACATCATCAACAATTGCTTAAATAACTGTGGAGACTGTGGTAAAGCGTAAAAACTACCTTTATGAACGCGGCTTGGCACTAAGTAATCGCGTGCGCCTTCTGGCGTTGCTTTAGTAAGTACCGGTGTTTCGATGTCTAAAAAGCCGTTTTCATCTAAAAAGCGACGAACAAAGCTGCTTGCTTTAGCACGTAATTTAATACGGTCACTCATTTCTAGACGACGTAGGTCTAAGTAGCGGTATTTTAAACGACGCTCTTCTGAGTTTACTTGGTTAAAATCAAGTGGAAGCGGTTCAGAGCGGTTAATAATTGTAAGCTCGGTACCTAAAACTTCAATTTCACCTGTTGCCATATCTTTATTTACTTGGCTATCAGGGCGTGCACGTACAGTACCTTTTAGCTGAACACAAAATTCTTGGCGAAGTGTGTTAGCTGAACTCATTAACTCTTCAATGTCAGAGTCGAATACAACTTGTACTAAACCTTCTCTATCGCGTAAATCGACAAAGATAAGTCCACCAAGGTCACGTCGTTTGTTGATCCAGCCACATAGTTCAACTTCTTGATCTACGTGAGTTTTATTTAGCTGTCCGCAATATATAGAGCGCATAGTTTTCCTGTCAGATAAAAGGCTTAAACGGTTATATTTATTTGTTTTAAGGCGTGTGATTTAAAAAACAGGTCACCACAATACAAATAAAGCCGCTAGCAATCTAAAAATAATCAAATTAAGCCCTGCATTATACTCAACTAACATTAAGATGCTAGGGCGTGTGCCGCTTTTGCCCCTGAATTTACAGCAGCTCGTTTTGTTATTTGCTACACTATCGCCACTTTATAATAAGGCGCTAGTTTGTATGTTATATATTGGATGCCCGCAGTGGTCGAGTAATGCATGGAAAGGCAATTTATTTTCAAGCCAATGTAAAAACGCCGATATGCTTAGCCAATACGCCCAACACTTTAACTCAGTTGAAGGCAATACCAGCTTTTACGCTGATCCTTCGCCAAGCACCGTATTGCGCTGGGCAAACAGCGTACCCGATGATTTTAAATTTACGTTTAAGTTTAATCGTCGCTTTAGCCACGAGCTGCATCTTACTAATGTTCAAACCGAGCTTACTGATTGGCTTAACTTGTTCTCCCCTATTTTAGAAAAAACCGGGCAAATCATGCTGCAATTACCTAAAGCATTTGGCCCTGGTGACTTACCCAAACTCGCCCAATTTATTAGCCTGTTACCAAAAGAGGTTAATTACGGTGTAGAGGTACGTCATACTGCGTTTTTTCAAAAGGGTGAAGCCGAAATAGTGCTTAACCAATTATTAATGGCAAACAACATAAATCGTATATCGATGGATACTCGCGCCCTATTTGCGGTAAAACCAACAACCGAAGCGCTAATAGATGCACAGCAAAAAAAGCCCCACTTACCGGTACATGCAATAGCTACTGGCTCAGAGCCTATGGCGCGCTTTGTAATAGCCGATTTACAAAACGACTATAAACCCTTTTATAAACCGTGGCTAAGTAAAGTAAAACAATGGCTTGATGAAGGAAAAACGCCTTATGTGTTTTTTCATACGGCAGATAACCGAGAAGCGCCATTATTAGCAAGGCAGTTTTGTAAAGACCTTGGTTATCATCACAAAGCATTAAACCCATTTACTGGCGAAAAAGAAGCCCACCAGCCAGCACTTTTTTAAAAGTAAAACGACAGAGAAACAATAATGAGTGAATACGCACGTTACTTTACCGGCTACCCAGCTAACATTGTTGAGCAAGTATTAAGCCTTATAAATAACAAAAAGGTATGTGACTACTTACTTAAAAAGTATCCGCAAGCACATACCATTACTAGCGATAAACTACTTTATAACTACGCAACCGAGCTTAAAAAACAGTATTTAAAAAATGCACCACCGTTTGGGCGCGCAGCATTTAAAAAGCAAGGCGACATGGTCACCAACGCACTTGGTACACATACGTATCGAATGCAAGGTAAAACCCGTAAGCACGATTTAGCGATAAACAGCGACTTGCTCCGCGCTCCCGAGCCGTTATTAAAAGCGTTAGTGGTACATGAGCTCGCCCACTTTAAAGAAAAAGACCACAACAAAGGCTTTTATCAGCTTTGCTGTCATATGGAGCCGAGTTACCACCAGCTAGAGTTAGATTTAAGAATTTTTTGTGTGGTAGTCGCAATGGGAGAAAATCCTTATTTAAAATAAGGATTTTAGCGTTACTTAAATGAGTGTAAATAACGCCATACTTAAGTTAATATTTCCTTTCATAACCAAACGCCCATACCCAGTCTTTTATCCCCGTAAGCAGCTCACAACTTAACGCCAGCCCTTAATAAAAAAAGTTTAAAACTACATAATTGCCCTACATTTGAGAACTAGACTCTTAAAAGTTAATTTAATCTTTGGAGTTTTTAAATGATGAAAAATACCCATGCCATTTTACTCAGTGCCCTGTGCTGCTTAACCTTAAGTGCCTGCAACGGGCAAAACAGCCAATCACTTGAACAATCAAACCTCAATGATTTTACTCTAACCAGCTCAAAAGTAAGTGATGGCGGTAATTTGCCTATTACTTATACATGCGATGGGCAAAGCATTAGCCCCCCACTTAACTGGAGTGGAGCACCTAAGGCAACCAAATATTATGCGTTAATTATGGATCATAAAGCGCCAGAGGGAATGCATTGGTATTGGACCATGTACAACATTTCCGCCGATAAAACACAAATTAAAGCGGGCGAAACCCTCGGTGAAGTAGGCTCTAATAGCGTAAACGATTTAAACCAATACGCGCCGCCTTGCTCTAAAGGCCCAGGTGAAAAAAGCTATACTTATACTGTATACGCGTTATCTGCACCGGTTACCTTTAATAGCGATACAAAAGTAGATCGCTCAGCATTACTCGCTGCTGTAAAAGATATTACGCTCGATACTGCAAGTATGACGGTTAAATACTCGCGAAGCGCCAGTAGCGCCGAACACAAACCTAATACAAGACCAAAACCAAATGAGCAACCAAAGCCTGATAAATCATATTTAACCGCTAACGTAAAATCACCTCGTTGCGATGCTATTACACAATCAGTAAGTAATGCAGGGTTTGATCAAAGCGTATCTGTTACGTGCGATGAACAATATGCTTATATTGCCTCATCTACTTATCCTGATCATGAAGTAATGACTGGTATTACAGGTACTAACGAGCAAATACCTGTTCCAGCTAAAGACTACGTAGCACCTATAAAGCTAAATCCTAAAAAAGCAAAAACAATAACAACAATTGATGCAGCCGTAGGTGTTGCCGTTAACGGCGTACCAATATACGACTATTCTTCGCAAGGTGAGTTGGACGTAAATAGCTACGATGAAAAACACGACACGTTAGCACTCGGACAGTTAGATATTTGTGGCGGACACGCAGGACGAGGTGATGACTACCATTATCATGTATCGCCAACGTGTATGATTGACACAATGAAAAACCAAACAAGCGATGCCATTATTGGTTGGGCTTACGATGGTTACCCGCTGTATGGCAGTAAAAACCCAGACGGCAGTGCAATTGCCAAAGGTGACCTTGATGTATGTAACGGACAAACCGACGACACATTTGGCTATCGCTACCAAACATCAGCTACGCCGCCGTATATTATTCAGTGCTTAGTTGGTGAAGTAGATACCGCAAAATTACCAAGAGTGTCACCACTTAGTGGCGATACTCAAGGTATAAGAGCCGACTTGCGCCCGCCACAAGGAGGCGTTGAAAACCTAACGCACACAATCTCTGAAAACGGCAGCCGTACAATGAGCTACTCATACAAAGGCGAGAACTACTTTACTACCTACAGCCCTGCATCACAGGGAAAAGACTGCTATAGCTTTAAACAAAAAACCATCAGTAATGGTGGCAAAGTTCAAACAGGTACATTTTGTAGAGGTCCGCAACCAAATCACCTTACTCCAACAGTCACTAAGCAAAATACAAATCCTGCCATTACGGGCAAGCATAACTTAAAGCTAGAAGCATGGGCTGATAACTGGTTTACAGCCTACATAGGCGAGCAGTTACTTGTTGAAGATTCTGTGCCTATAACTACAGAGCGTTCATTTAATGCCGAAAGTATTACGTTTTCTGCAAACTACCCTATTGAGCTTAATTTAATAATTAAAGACTTTAAGCAAAACGACACTGGGCTTGAATACATCGGCGCTAAAAATCAGCAAATGGGTGATGGCGGTTTTATTATGCAACTTACCGACACCGATACAAATAAAGTAATTGCGGTAAGCAATAAAAGCTTTAAATGCGAAATACTGCACAAAGCGCCGCTTAACAAATTATGCGAAAGCGAATCAAACCCTGTCGCGGGCGAAGGCGTTTGTACGTTTATGTCAAAAGAAGCACCAACTAACTGGCTGCAAAGTAACTTTGACGATACTAATTGGGCTAATGCAGTAGAGCACAACTTTGCCGATGTAGGACCAAAAGACGGTTACGACGACATTAACTGGGATAAAAACGCAAAATTCATATGGGGCGAAGACTTAGAAATCGACAACACCCTTATTTGTAAAGCAACTATTGAGCAACCTCAATAAACAAAAAGGTCAACCGCCTCGATAAAAGGTAGTAATTATGTATTTTTTAAAAAAATTAAAATGGCTAATGCTCGCGTGTATTTTAACAAGTATGAGCGCTCAAGTGAGCGCCCATGTATTAAAAAACACAACAGCCCAAGTGATTTTAAGAGACGGGCAAGTTGAGGTTAAAGTATTAACTAATGCTGAGCACTTAATTTCAGCGCTGCAAAGCGAGCAAGCATGGCTTATGGGCGATATTGATAAGCTTATGCCTACAAACTTAAGTGCAGAGCAACAAGAAGAGTTTGCAAAAAATGCACTTAAACAAAAAACGAGCTTACGTGTAAATCAGCAAGTTATCGTGTTTGAACGCGTCGCTTTAACCACCAGCAACAACGAAGCGCACGACCTAGAAATTGTTTTTCAAGCGAAGCACACATTTACAACAGTAGATGAACTTGCCATATCGTTCCCTAAAAGTTTAGGAGCAGTACACGCAAGCTTTGTAAAACCACAATATAAGTTACTGGGTGCTGGCGATACCGCAAAAATAAAGTTCTAGCCCAAGAATCAACATACCTAAAAGCTTACTTAAAAAGGATTTTAGTAAGCAACTCCCTAAATACGCTAATTGTAGGCACATAATCAATATGCAATACTGCTTGGTACGTTAACGTCATGATCTTTACTATTTGCCAATCAGTGAAATTAATACATAAATTCTTTTTAGCTTTTTTTATCACTAATATCGCCCTTGTTGGGCTTATGTTTGTGTTTATATACATGACCTTTTCGTCAGGGTTTAACGACTTTGTTGAACAAGAAGAAACAAAGCATGTAGCAATGGTTAAGCAGCAACTTATTGAGCTTTATAGCGAATTAGGCAGTTGGCAACCCATTACGCAAAACACGCAATTATGGCGATCTATTGTAGAGCCGCAAAAAAAGCCAGGCGAGCCTAAAACGAATAAACACACAAGCACCCCACCCAAACCAAATAGCAGCAATGCAACGCCCTCTTTATTGTGGGTACACTTACCTGCAGGTTCTCTTAAAACAGGGCAACGTATAAGTTTATATGATCAAAATAAAAAGGTTGTTGTTGGTAGAGCTAATTTAAACGACAACCCACATATAGAACCTATTTTATTAAACAATAACGTTATAGGCTGGATAGGTTTAGTCCCTTCAAAACTTGTACAAAGTAGCCCAGCAGAAGCCTTTTTAGCAGCGCAATTTCATAACTATTTTATGATCACGTTACTCGTTATTGTGCTCGCATTTATTATGGCTATTGTGTTATCTCGCCATTTAATAAAACCAATAAAGCAAATAGTGACTGGCACCGATGAGTTAACAAAAGGAAATTTTGCCAGCAGAATAATTCCCTCTAGTAAAGATGAGCTAGGTACCCTATCCAACAACTTTAATGCCTTAGCCCACACGCTTGAGCAAAACCAACAAATGCGGTTTCAATGGGTGTCAGACACATCCCACGAATTAAGAACCCCACTTACCGTACTACGCTCGCATTTACTAGCCGTTCAAGATGGCGTATTTACAGCCGACACAAAGCGCATTAATTTACTCATAAACCAAGTAGATAACTTAAGTCACATTGTTGACGACCTAGCCCAACTAGCACAAACAGATAGCGTTAATTTAACCTATAACAATGCGCGCATTGATTTAATCACTATTTTTGAGCAATCAATTGAAAACTACACCGCTCGCTTTAAAGAGCATGAATTAAATGTAGATAGCAAAAGCTTAACCAAAGCCGGCAAATGTATAATAAATGGTGATAAAGAACGCCTTATACAATTATTTTCAAACCTGTTAGAAAATACCTGCAGATACACGCATAAAGGTGGGCAAGTAATAATACTTGCCCACAAAAGACCCAATAACATTGAGCTTATTTTACAAGATTCAGCCCCAAGTGTTTTACCAAACGACTTACAAAAATTGTTTGAGCGTTTTTATCGCGTTGAAAAATCTCGAAGCCGAGAGCACGGCGGCTCGGGCTTAGGACTTGCACTTTGCAAACAAATAGTAGAGGCACATGGCGGTCAAATATCGTTGCACAACTCACCACTCGGTGGGCTAGAGGTAAAAATAACGCTGACACTTTTAGGTTAAAATAATGGCATCACAAAAAATACTTATCGTTGAAGACGAAGAAAACATTGCCGAGGTACTTATTGCCTACGCTAAGCAACAAAATTACGAAACTGAGCACTTTAATAGTGGCAAAGGTGTAGTTAGTTTTGTAAAACAAAACGCAGTAGATTTAATACTTCTTGATTTAATGCTGCCAGATGTTGATGGCATAGAGCTATGTAAGCAAATAAGAGCCTTTTCAAGTCTGCCTATTATTATGCTTACCGCAAAAAGTGAGGAAATAGACCGCTTGCAGGGTTTAGAGATCGGCGCCGATGACTACATATGCAAACCCTTCAGCCCCAAAGAAGTTGTAGCACGCATAAAAGCCGTACTAAGAAGGACCAGCCAGCCTAAAACCAACATCATTAATCATAATAATTTCCAATTACACAAAGACGATTACGAAGCACGCCTAAACGACAAAAGTATTGGCTTTACCGCCATCGAGTTTAAAATATTTTTATTATTTATAAGCCACGTAGGGCGTGTTTTTACCCGCGAAGATATTATTAATAACGTATACAGCGACACAACCGACATATCCGATCGCAACATAGATACACATATTAAAAATATACGAAAAAAGATTAACGACATTCAAGCAGGGCTAAACCCAATAGCAGCGGTTTATAGTGTGGGCTATAAATTTAAAGAGTAGGTTTACTTATTCAAATAAAGCTAACATGACGCAAAAGCGCGATATAAATCGCGCTTTTATTTTAATCACTAACCTGAACACTCATAACTAAAGATTAATAGCTGAGCAGTCGTTGGGTTTCGTTTCACTCAACCCAACCTACGTAAATAGACTTAAAGCCCTAGGCCTGCCATAAAATCATCATCGCCATCATCTTGTTCTACTGCGGTAGATGCTTTTTCTTTGTCCGCTTTTTTACGTGCTTCGTTTTCAATTATGTCATCTGGGTCGAGTGCTTCTGCAATATCAAAGTCGTGTAATTTAATGAACTCTGTTTTATCCATCGCTAATTCCAAGTAAAAAATATTTTGCTTACTTGTGGTGAATGTTACGCGGCGGGCTTGCGGGCGATCCATCGTGGTATCTACCGATATTTGCACTTGCTTGTTTATTGCCATCATTTTTGGCTGGTTTTGCGTAATAGACGTATGTAATTGCTCACGCACTTTAGACGTAAAGTCGCCAACAATTTGATTCATCAACTCGCCTAGTACGTTTGATACGTCGTCTGATAAATGGCTATGCGCTATTTCATCTTCTGGCATTCCCATATTGCGCATGTAATCGCCATAAATTTCCATCGCCGCTTGCGAAGTAAAGTTGGTAATTACGAGCCCTGTAAAACCGCCGTCAAATAAAACAAAGCAACCAATATCTGGTCGCATACATGTACGTGTTATTTTTTGCACCATGGCTGAGTAGCTAATACCATTACCGCTGGCTGATGTGAGTACACCTGTCACTGAATGACAAAGGGTTGCTAATATATCGTCTGTGCTGATGACCTTACTTTTGCTCATTTAATCTTCTCTTTTGTACTTATTATTCATAATTCTAGTCAAGCTACTGAATTTATCACTGACTATCCAGTATAAAATGTTAAAATAGCGCCATTATTTACAAAGAGACTGCCTTCGTGACCATAAAAGACAGTATTTATGCCTCTGAGCAACAAGTAAAAGATTTTAGCTTTGACCAAAATGTAGTCGAAGTTTTTCCAGATATGATCCAGCGCTCTGTACCTGGGTATGCCACCATTGTAAGCACTATGGGTAAACTTGCGGGTGAGTACGCACAAAGTAACTCAAATCTTTATGATTTAGGCTGCTCACTGGGCGCAGTCACGCTTAGCATGCGCCGTAACATTCGCACCGATAACTGCCATATAATAGCGGTAGATAACTCTCAAGCTATGGTTGAACGTTGTAAGGTGCACTTACAAGGTTTTAAATCGGATGTGCCGGTTACTGTTACTTTGGGCGATATTAACGAGCTTGAGATTCAAAACGCCTCAGTAGTAGCAATGAACTTTACACTGCAATTTATTCCACATGCGCAGCGCCAAGCCGTGCTTGAAAAAATATACGCTAATTTAAAGCCTGGTGGTGTATTGCTGCTAAGCGAAAAAATTAAAGCCGAAAACGAGCAATGCGATAACCTATTAATTGATTTGCACCACGACTTTAAACGTCACAATGGCTACTCAGAGCTTGAAATAAGCCAAAAACGTACCGCCATCGAAAACGTTATGCGCCCAGATACACTAAGCGCTCACTTTACTCGCTTACAAGATATTGGTTTTAGCCAAACTCAAGTGTGGTATCAATGTTTTAATTTTTGCTCAATGGTAGCAATTAAATAAAGAGAGTCATCCATGTCTCAATGGTTTAACCAATTTTACGCATCTATCGCACAAAGCCCACTTAGTCACTGGCTAGAAACCCTCCCTGCTCAATTAAAACATTGGCAAAACGAGGCTAGCCATGGTGATTTGCCTAAATGGCAAAAAGTACTTAAAAACTTGCCTGAGGTGGCAACTTCCCATGTTGATATTTCTACAAAGGTAGAAATTGGCGCGCCAGGAGAGATGAGTGATGGCGAGCAAAAGCAAGCCATGCATTTATTAAAACGCATGATGCCATGGCGCAAAGGCCCATTTAGTGTGCACGGTATTGAAATAGATACAGAGTGGCGCAGTGATTGGAAGTGGGACCGCCTGCTTCCTCATATTGAGCCATTAAAAGGCCGCACTGTTTTAGATATTGGTTGTGGCTCAGGGTATCATTTATGGCGTATGCGCGGTGAAGGCGCAGAGTTTGTCGTGGGTATTGATCCATCTGATTTATTTTTATGTCAGTTTCAGGCAATTAAACACTACAACCCAGATGAAAACGTACATTTACTGCCACTAGGCGTAGAAGCATTACCCGAGCTTAAAGCGTTTGATACTGTTTTTTCTATGGGTGTACTTTATCATCGTCGCTCACCTATCGACTTTTTAGCGCAGTTAAAAGCGCAGCTTCGCCCAGGCGGCGAACTCGTACTTGAAACCCTAGTAATTGAAGGCGACGAAAACACGGTATTAGTCCCAACCGACCGCTACGCTAAAATGCGCAACGTTTGGTTTATTCCAAGTACTGCAGCATTAAAGCTGTGGATGGAACGCGTTGGCTTTAAAGATGTGCAAATAAAAGATTGCGCTATTACCACGCTTGAAGAGCAACGTAAAACCGACTGGATGGAAAACGAATCGTTAATCGACTTTTTAGATCCAAACGATACAAGTAAAACAATTGAAGGCTACCCCGCTCCACTTCGAGCCATATTAACCGCAAAAGCATAGCTGTTAATTTAACGCCTTTAATACTAAAAAAACGCCTACGGGCGTTTTTTTGTTTATTTAAACAACAAACAGCGGACAAGTGTCCTTGTTAATTATTTCAAAATTACATTTACGCTAGCCGCGACCTTGCAATTGTTGTAAAATACGCGCGTTTCTAAGCAACCCAAAACAACTATTTTGAGGAAAACCTGTGAGCGAACAAAAACAGTCTCTAAGCTATAAAGACGCGGGCGTAGATATCGACGCTGGTAATGCACTTGTTGAGCGTATTAAAGGCGTAGTTAAAAAAACTCGTCGTCCTGAAGTAATGGGCGGAATTGGTGGTTTTGGCGCACTTTGCGAAATTCCTGAAGGCTACAAGCAACCAGTATTAGTTGCAGGCACAGATGGTGTTGGTACTAAACTACGTTTAGCAATCGACTTAAAAAAACATGATACGGTTGGTATTGATTTAGTTGCAATGTGTGTAAACGACTTAATTGTTCAAGGTGCTGAACCCCTGTTTTTTCTAGATTACTATGCAACTGGTAAACTAGATGTAGACACAGCAGCTGACGTAGTGACAGGTATTGGCAAAGGTTGTGAAATTTCAGGTTGTGCCCTAATTGGTGGCGAAACAGCTGAAATGCCAGGTATGTATGATGGTGAAGACTACGACATGGCAGGCTTTTGTACAGGCGTTGTAGAAAAATCAAAAATTATTGATGGCACAAAAGTAGCAGCAGGCGATCAGCTTATTGCACTTGCTTCAAGCGGTCCTCATTCAAATGGCTTCTCTTTAATTCGTAAAGTACTTGAAGTGTCAAAAGCTGATACCAGCGCTGACTTTGAAGGTAAAACATTAGGCGAAACTCTACTTGAGCCTACGCGTATTTACGTAAAACCTTTACTTGAGTTATTCAAAAACGTTGACGTACATGCGCTTTCGCATATTACTGGCGGCGGTTTTTGGGAAAACATTCCACGCGTATTACCCGCTTCAGCAAAAGCTGTAGTTAAAGGTGATAGCTGGCAGTGGCCACCAATTTTTAATTGGTTACAAGAAAACGGCAACATTACTACACACGAAATGTACCGTACATTTAACTGTGGTGTAGGCATGGTTTTAGTAGTCCCTGCTGACAAACTTGAGCAAAGCTTAACAATGCTAAAAGACTTGGGCGAAAATGCATGGCACCTTGGTGAAATTCAAGATGCAGCAGCTGGCGAAGAGCAAGTTGAAATTGTAGGTGGTGCTAAGTAATGGCACCGACTCGTCTGGTAGTTTTAATCTCAGGTAGTGGCTCTAATTTACAAGCCATCATAGATGCCTGCGAACGTGGCGAGATAAACGGGCATATAGCGGCTGTTATTAGTAATAAAGCAGACGCTTATGGCCTAGAGCGTGCAAAACAAGCAGGTATTGCTACAAAAGTGCTCAGTCATAAAGATTTTGACTCGCGCGAAGCGTACGATGCGCAATTAATGAACGTTATCGACTCTTTTATGCCAAATCTAGTTGTATTAGCTGGGTTTATGCGTATTCTTACTCCTGGCTTAGTGCAAAAATATGTTGGAAAAATGTTGAACATTCATCCATCTTTGTTGCCTAAGTATCAGGGGCTGAATACCCACCAAAGAGCAATTGATGCAAAAGACGATGTTCATGGCGTAAGTGTTCACTTTGTTACTGAAGAATTAGACGGCGGTCCCGTTATTCTTCAGGCGCAAATACCTGTACTCAAGGATGATACAGCAGAAACATTAGCAAAACGCGTGCATGAGCAAGAGCATATAATTTATCCTTTGGTGGTCAAGTGGTTCAGTGAACACAGACTTACTATGGAAGCAGATTATGCAGTTCTTGACAAAAAACAACTTCCTGCACACGGCGCGCACTACCCACAATAAAAAAATAAGTGCCCTATTGTTATGTGCGGGCGCTTTACTTCCAACTAGCCTAATTGCAGGCGAATTGACCCAGTATCAAGCTAATTACGATATTTTACGCAAAGGTAAAAATCATGGTGAGGCTGTTCGTGAGCTCAAAAAAACGGGCGACGATACTTATGAATTAACATACCACAGCAATATTGAGTGGATGATTTTCTCTGACTCTCGTGAAGAAACATCAAAGTTTACCTTTAAAGATGGCAAGGTTACCCCGCATCATTACAACATGATTCGTACAGGGACAGGCCCAGATAAAGATTACAAAATTGATTTTGATACAACAAACAAAGTAGTGACTAGCAGCGCTAGTGAATACCCACTTAAATGCGAATGGACTGATGAATTTCAGGATGCTATTTCGTACCAAGTGCAAGTGCGCGAAGGATTGAAAAAAGGCGAAACAAGCTTTTCATTCCCCCTTATAGATAAAAAAGGTAACCGCCGCGACTACAACTTTGAAGTTGTTGAAAAAGAGATGATCTCCTTACCTATCGGTAATGTAGAAGCCATTAAAGTGAAGCGTTTATACGATAACGATAAACGCCAAGCAATTGCATGGTTCGCGCCAGAAATGGATTACATGCTGGTACGTATGTGGAAAGGCGAAAAAGGTATGGAGCAGTTTGAAGTTCAAATGAATTCATTTACTGTTACTGCGCCTACAGCTGTTGCGCCTGCTACAGCACAACAACCTCAAGAAGCTAACTAAATTTAATTAAAGCAAAGTTAAGTTAAGTTAAGTTAGTATTTAAAATAGGTGGGCTAAATTAGCTCACCCATTTTAAACAATGCAAATTCCCCAGGCTCCATTTTTTGCCAGCGCTCATCATTCGTCAAAGGCCTTGTAGCTATAACTGTTACTACATCGTTTGGTGTGGTCTCTTGTTGAAAATCAACCACCATGTCGGCATCAATCAACGTTGCTTTACCAAATGGCGCACGGCGCGTTATGTAATGTAAGTTATTAGTGCAATACGCTAAAACAAACACCCCATCGGTCAATAACATATTAAACACCCCTTTTTCACGCAGGGTATGCGAAAGCTTAGCCGCGTATCTAAAAACCGACGCCATATTACTTGGACGCTTTGGGTATTTTTCGCGAATTTTATCAAGCAACCAACAAAAAGCGAGTTCGCTATCGGTGTTACCCACTGGGCGATAGTACTGCGGTTTTAAATCATGATAATTAGATAGCTGCCCGTTATGAGCGTAAGTAATTTCACGCCCCCATAACTCTCGCGTAAAAGGATGAGTATTTTCAAGGCATACTCGCCCGCGATTACCTTGGCGAATATGGCTAATAACCGAGACACTTTTAATGGGGTATGCTTTAACCAGCTTTGCAATTTCAGATTGATAACTCGGCTCAGGATCTTTAAAGGTTCTACAGCCTTTACCTTCGTAAAATGTAATACCCCAACCATCTTTATGAGGACCTGTATTACCACCACGCTCTAAAAGGCCTGAAAAACTAAAACAAATATCGGTAGGCACATTGGCTGACATGCCAAGTAATTCACACATTAATAAAATAACCCTTAAAAACCATACATTAAAATAAATAGCGAATATTTGTGTATTAAGCGTACACTAAATTGCAGCCCGCTATAACGGCTATACTTACTTAAAAAGTGTCATTTTGCTATTAGATTTATTTATTTTTACGTTAGCACTACTTACGGCTAATGCTTTGACTATACGATAGTTATTGAGTGTTCCTCTGTCGGGTAATTAAATATCGTATTTAAGTTACTTTCTACTACAATTTAACATCGTTATGTACTTGAAAATTACTGTTACTAGCGCTACTCTAAGTGAGGTGGTCTGACCTCTATTAAGGAATAAAAATGACACTCATATTTACACTGGTTCTAATCGCGTTGCTTTGCACTGCGGTTTACCACAGAGCAAGTTGGAACACAGCACTTGGTGTTTCGGCTATAACTTTATTAATTGGTACCTTTGCGGGTGCTTTTGGTTTAATTAGCTGGTTGATCTTTTTGATCATCGCGGTTCCTCTTTCTGTTACTGGCCTTCGTCAGCAATATATCATCAAGCCTATTTTTGCTACGTTTAAAAAAGTAACGCCAAGCATGTCTGATACTGAAAAATCAGCTATTGATGCCGGTACGACGTGGTGGGAAGCTGACTTATTTTGCGGTAACCCAGATTGGAAAAAACTTCACCAATACCCAGTTCCTAAACTTACTATTGAAGAGCAAGCCTTTGTTGATGGCCCTGTTGAAGTAGTTTGTAGCATGTTGGACGATTGGGAAGCAACGCACGAACTAACCGACCTTCCTCAAGATGTGTGGCAGTATCTAAAAGATAATAAATTTTTTGCCATGATCATCAAAAAAGAATACGGCGGTTTAGAATTTTCTGCATTTGCACAGTCTTGTGTACTTCAAAAACTAACAAGTAAATCAACATTACTTTCGTCAATTGTTGGTGTACCGAACTCTTTAGGCCCAGGTGAATTATTACAACACTATGGTACAAAAGAGCAAAAAGATCATTACTTACCGCGCCTAGCGAGCGGTCAAGAAATTCCATGTTTTGCATTAACTTCGCCAGAAGCGGGTTCTGATGCAAGCTCAATTCCAGACTACGGTGTGGTATGTAAAGGGCAATGGAATGGTGAGGAAGTTGTGGGTGTTAGTTTAACGTGGAATAAGCGTTACATTACACTTGCCCCAGTGGCTACCGTACTTGGTCTTGCGTTTAAGTTACAAGATCCAGATGGGCTAATTGGCGACAATAAAGAGCCAGGCATTACCTGTGCACTTATTCCAACGGACACTCCTGGAGTTGAAATTGGTCGTCGACATTTCCCGCTTAACGTACCATTTCAAAATGGTCCTACTCGCGGTAAAGATATTTTCGTACCACTTGATTATATTATTGGTGGTCCAGATATGGCTGGTCAAGGCTGGCGCATGCTGGTTGAGTGTTTATCGGTTGGTCGTGCAATTACATTGCCGTCAAATTCTGCCGGTGGCATTAAAATGATTGCCGTTGCAACGGGTGCGTATAGCCGCATTCGTCGTCAGTTCCGTTTACCTATTGGTAAAATGGAAGGTGTTGAAGAGTCACTAGCAAAACTTGCTGGTTACGCTTACAGCTCTGATGCTGCGGTTAGTATGTCTACGGGTGCGGTTGATTTAGGCGAAAAGCCATCGGTAGTTTCTGCCATTATTAAATACCACCTGACAGAGCAAATGCGTGATGCAACTATTCATGCAATGGATGTACTTGGCGGTAAGGGCATCATGCTTGGGCCAAATAACTATTTAGGTCGTGGCTACCAAGGTGCACCTATTGCCATTACCGTTGAAGGTGCAAACATCTTGACCCGTAATATGATTATTTATGGTCAAGGTGCAATTCGCTGTCATCCATTTGTACTTACCGAACTAGGTGCGTGCGAAATTGAAGACCGCGAAGAAGCGCTTAACGTATTTGATAAAGCGCTAATGGGTCATATTGGTTTTACTATGTCGAACCTTGTACGTACTAAGTGGCTTGCACTTACCGGCGCACGTTTTACAAGTGTGCCGTACAACGACGAAACTGCTGAATTTTACCGTATAGCGTCACGCTTTAGTGCATCACTTGCTCTTATGTCAGACATTAGCATGGCAGTATTTGGTGGCTCACTAAAACGTAAAGAACGTATTTCAGCACGTTTAGGTGACTTACTTAGTTACTTATACTTAGTGTCTGCAACGCTTAAGCGTTACAACGACGAAGGCCGTAAAAAAGAAGATTTTGCTCTAGTAAAATGGAGTTGCCAAGATCACCTTTATCATTGCCAACGTGCACTTGCTGATTTAATTAATAACATGCCTTCGGCTCCACTACGTGCCGTGTTAAAAGTATTGTTATTCCCGTTTGGTCGCCCGGTTCGTAAACCAACTGACCAACTTGAGCATAAACTTGCGCAACTACTACAAGTACCTAGCGAAACGCGTAACCGTTTAGCAAGCTACGTATACTTAAAAAATGAGCCGCTTAACCTTGTGGGTCGTCAAGAGCAAACGCTTAAAGACATCCTAGACGTTGAGCCATTATTTGAAAGAGTATGTAAAGAGAAAGGTCTTAAACTGCCATTCTTCCAGCTTGATAAAGTAGCACAAATGGGGCTTGAAGCAGGCATTTTAAGCCAAGCAGAAGCTGATAAACTAGCTGCTGTTGAGCAATCTCGTTTAGATGTTATTAACGTTGATGACTTCGACCCTGCTGACTTACTTGCAGGCAAAGCCGCACGTAATAGCGTTAAAAAAGAAGCTGATGCTGCTTAAGTAAGCTAAGCATTTACAGACCAAAAGCCAGCATATAACGTGCTGGCTTTTTTGTGCACAATAAAAATTTTAACAACGTGATGGAGTAGTTTAATTCGTTAGATTGTTTAAATAATTATACAGCTTGGTATAACAGGCAGCTCTGACATCTAACCAACCCTAAAAGCTCTGTATTGATTAAATACCCTTAATTCATCTCTATATTCCTGTAAAAACTTAAACCCTGTCAAGAGCTCTACAAGTACAACACTATAAAGTTAATGACTATACCAATTAGCAATAATACTTAGAGCCTGCCTAGCAGTGTTAAAAGTCTCTGATATACGACTGCATAAATGCAGGAGATAGAGCAATGCAGGATCATTTGCCGAAAACAACTAAATAACGAATTATTCCTTATTATCGACATGCTTTTCTTACATCAAAATAGATTACTTAATTAAGCGAATTGGGGTTAAACCTGGCGTTAAGCTAACTGCGGTAAAAGTTTCAAAGTTACGAGAAGAGAGATACAGCGCAATGCAGAAGCACTTACCCAGAGCATCGGCAGATTGATATAGGTATTGATACGGATAATAAGGAATATCAGCAGGTTTGTGCAAGGAATGTGTTTGATAGCTGATAGCTGATAGCTGATAGCCAAAGAATGTTTTACTAAATTATTTAATCAAGGATTTTATAAGCTTGTTATTGAGGAAATAACAAGTGGCGGAGTGGACGGGACTCGAACCCGCGACGTGACAGGCCGGTATTCTAACCAACTGAACTACCACTCCGCAGTGGTATGTGCATGGGGTAATGCACTTACTAATTTTAATCATGATATCAAATGGCGGAGTGGACGGGACTCGAACCCGCGACCCCCGGCGTGACAGGCCGGTATTCTAACCAACTGAACTACCACTCCGCAGAGATATCATTATACTTGTTATTACTTAATTTGTTGGCGGAGTGGACGGGACTCGAACCCGCGACCCCCGGCGTGACAGGCCGGTATTCTAACCAACTGAACTACCACTCCAGCATACAAATTTTGTAATATAACATTGTTTAAATAGTTGGCGGAGTGGACGGGACTCGAACCCGCGACCCCCGGCGTGACAGGCCGGTATTCTAACCAACTGAACTACCACTCCAGCGCATATTTAAACTGTTATTTTTTCTTATTGGCGGAGTGGACGGGACTCGAACCCGCGACCCCCGGCGTGACAGGCCGGTATTCTAACCAACTGAACTACCACTCCATAATAAGAATATGTTTTACAACCATACGTTGTGTAAGTGTTGGCGGAGTGGACGGGACTCGAACCCGCGACCCCCGGCGTGACAGGCCGGTATTCTAACCAACTGAACTACCACTCCAGCTTTTACTTACAAGTTTTACGAAAATGGCGGAGTGGACGGGACTCGAACCCGCGACCCCCGGCGTGACAGGCCGGTATTCTAACCAACTGAACTACCACTCCATATTTTCGTTGCTGTTTAGGTCTCCCTGACAGCGGCGTGAATAATACGAACCAACCCCTATTTCGTCAAGGGCTTTTTTGTTTTTTTATAGGTTTTTTAGTCATCTGTCATCGAAAGGTTTAAAATTTCACCTGATCTGTCATTTTTTGAGCCATTTTTACCGACTTGATTTTTTTCTGTGTCGGCAACACCACCTTCACTTGTTTTCTTTTTCTTTAAAAAAGGCAGCTTCACTTTAAATTTAATCGATTTTTTCTGAACAAATATACGAATTAACAACCAACCGAGTAATAAAATGAGCGTATTGCAGCCTACAATTAAACTAATAATTGCCGATGTGGCCATTTTTTCTTCAACAGGCTCACTCTCAATCATTTTATCTGGCGTAATAATTGTT
Source organism: Pseudoalteromonas sp. SR45-1 (assembly GCF_014163655.1). Taxonomy (NCBI): domain Bacteria; kingdom Pseudomonadati; phylum Pseudomonadota; class Gammaproteobacteria; order Alteromonadales; family Pseudoalteromonadaceae; genus Pseudoalteromonas; species Pseudoalteromonas sp. SR45-1. The sequence goes on from NZ_JACJDR010000019.1 coordinate 52,537, forward strand.
GCCGAATCAATTTCGGGCACCGCTTCTATGGGTCGTTCTATCTCAAATTTATACGTTGGTAGCGTTGCCATAAATTCACGGCCATTAATATTAGTACCAAAAACAGACAGTTCAACACTATATCTACCCCAATCATAATTTTTAACACTAAGCTGACGTGAGTCTTTAGCTGCAGCATCTATGGTAAAGATTTGCTCTTCGTTATTGGGATAGTAGATTTTTCCCTGGATGATGACTGTCTCTGGCTTAACAATACTTGGGTCTATATTTATAGTTAACAGATGCTCGTCTGTGTCTTGTTCTGCTAACGCGACTTCGGTTATAAAAGGTGGCTCGTGCACTTCTATTGTATTTTGCACAATGCGGCGCTGCAGCAGAGGTGTTGCCACGTAAAGCTCTGGTGTCCATTCACCCGCAGGAAAATCTAAAGTAAACTCGCCGGTAAACACACCATCTTTAGGACGCTCATCAAATCCACGTCCATCGTCTTTAAATTCCGCTACTTCTTGAATGCCTGCGCCAAAGTTAGCAAAGTTTTCATTGTTGGTACTTACAAAGTCAACATTAAGGCTCACAACATCCCTAAATAGGTTTGTGTTAATTGGCTCACCGTCGTTTAGTATTTTCCCGGTGATTTTTATTGTCTCCCCCCTAAACAACATTGAAGGAAGAGGCTCTGCCTCAAGAGATATTTCGCCTAATACAACTATTCTGCTGTCGGGTAAAATACTGCCTATTACTTGCCAAGGACCCGCCATAGGTTTTTTTATGGTAACTAAATCGTAGCTGAGTTCGTCAAACCAATCTAAGTTAGGGTTTTTAACTGAGTCAGTAGCAAAGTACTTACTGCCATCGGGCCGCACTAAAATAACAGCAGGTGCACCTGATTTTCTAAAAAACAGCAGTGTTATTTCATCTATTTTGCTATCTATGCGAAAACGATTATCAAGTAAAGGGATCTCATTTTGATGCCCATCGCGCTTGAGCACTTCTACTTGTTTTACGCCATATGCATTGCCAGTAAATAAACTAGCGGCACATAACGCTGTTACAAAATACATCGTTTTCATTAAATCGCCTTATTCTGCGCGCCATATACATTGGCCGCCTTCTTTGTTTACAAGATCTAATCGTGCTTCGTGTGCGCTTTGCTCAGCGTCGCTTGCTCGCAATACAACTAATGGGGCTCTATCGCTATTTAAACGCTTTATACCGCCTTTCTGTTGCTCGCTGCCGTCATCTTTGTTTTGATTCAAATTCAGCTTTGTTTGACCACCCGTCATGGCAAGGTACACATCGGCTAAAATTTCAGAATCCAGTAGCGCGCCGTGAAGTGTTCGCTTTGCGTTATCTACATCGTAACGACGACATAATGCATCAAGATTGTTCTTTTGACCTGGATGCAAGTCACGCGCCATTTTAAGCGTGTCGAGAACTTGACAAAAAGTCTCTGTTTTAGGATAGCCCTGATTAAGTAGTGCAAATTCATTATCCATATGGCCAATATCGAACGGCGCGTTATGAATAACTAACTCTGCCCCTTCAATATAGTCGAAAAACTCTTGGGCAATTTGATGAAATAACGGTTTATCACGTAAAAATTCGTTAGTGATACCGTGAACGTCGATTGCTTCTTCTTCGCTTGGGCGTTGTGGGTTTATATAAACGTGAAAGTTATTGCCTGTTAAACGGCGATTTACTAACTCCACACAACCAATTTCTATAATACGGTGCCCTTGTTTAGGGTCGATGCCGGTGGTTTCTGTATCTAAAACTATTTGTCTACGTGCCATATCGAATTTAGCCTGATTCTGGTATCTTTCTATAATCACTTTATTGTACATAAGATCAAGGTAAAACAGTGCAAAAAACCGTAGAGATTTACACCGACGGCTCATGTTTAGGTAATCCAGGCCCCGGCGGTTATGGTATTTTTATGATTTATAACGGCCACGAAAAAGAAATGAGCCAAGGTTATAAACTCACAACAAATAACCGAATGGAAATGCTCGCGGCTATTGTTGCCCTAGAATCACTCACTCGAGAATGCGATGTAAACCTAACAACCGATAGCCAATATGTTAAGCAAGGCATTGAATCGTGGATCACTAACTGGAAAAAACGTGGCTGGTTAACATCAGCTAAAAAGCCGGTTAAAAACGTCGATTTATGGAAACGCTTAGATAAAGCCTGTAGCGAGCACAATGTAACTTGGAAGTGGGTTAAAGGGCATAGCGGCAATAAATACAACGAAATAGTTGACGATTTAGCGCGCGATGCCGCTGGCAGTAAAGATTTACTAGAAGATGTAGGCTACCAGCCTTAAATTTATTCTAAGCTAGTTGTTATACCAATTTTATTAAAAACATGTTCATTCTATCGCATTAAATAACTCACTAACTGCGTTAAAAATTATTCATATAGAACAACTATATGTCACAATTTTCGCCTTGTTAATGTGCTATTTTCTTAGCGCTATGATAGATCACTTATTTAATGCAATTGGTATTATTTTTTTGCTCGCACGATTTAAAGTGTTGCTTTGACGTTTGTCTAAGCCCTGCCCCTTTTACTGGTGCAAACTGCGGCCTAGCATGCCACTTAGGTTTTATCGGCGTAAGTGGCGCAACTCTTTTTCGTGCCACCAGCATATAAACACTGCCCATTGGTTTTAAATACTGTTTTGCAAAAGTCCGCCAAAACTCAAATCTTGATAACCTGTTACCTCTTGCCAGTGATGAATAAATAAAACGTTCGTCACTTACAATTTCAAAACCCAATAAATTTAGCCAATCTTTAACCCTCGCAGGGGTAAAAAAGCGCCCCGTCCATGGTAACTTCTGACCACTAAAAGGCAGCATTTGTGCAAGCCCACACAAACTAAACGGATTAAAACCAGTCACTAGTATATAACCGCCCGGAATAAGCGTGCGATGTGCTTCTCGTAAAATGTGATGTGGGTCTGAATGATACTCTAAGCAGTGGCTTAGTATACAAGCATCAATACTGTGCTCGTAAAATGGCAATTCATCTATGTCAGCAACTACCCCAGTGTAAGGCCCAGGCTCTGCAACACACACTTGGTGTTTAATCGTACTTATACTTGTGTTTAATTCGCCACTTAAATTACCCAACTTAAGCATATGATAGCCAAACATACGCGGAAGCCATTGCTCCATTTTACGTTCAATATCTGTGCGTAAATAATCCCCATGAGGAAACTGCTGCCACGACAGTGGTTTGGGTCCTTCTTGAAAACTAAGGGCTGGTTTCATTTTTTGAGCTCGTTATACTATGCGATAAGTGTCACTTTATAGAGCAATTTACCATGGTGCAAGTCAAAGCAATTAAAGCCTTTTCTGATAATTACATTTGGTGTTTAACTACCGATAACAGTAACCAAGCATGGGTAGTCGATCCAGGCCAAGCACATCCCGTATTAACGTACTTAGCTGAGCACAAACTAACGCTTGGTGGCATTTTAATTACGCATCATCACTACGACCACACTGATGGCGTAGCTGAATTAGTTGACGCCTATCCAGATATATCGGTTTATGGCCCTGCAAATAGTCCATTTAAAGGCGTCACTCACGCACTCACTGATGGACAAAGCATCAGTGTGCTTAATATTAACTTTACTATTTTAGCAACTCCTGGGCATACGCTTGATCATATTTGTTACACAAATGATGAACTTGCTTTTACAGGCGATACATTATTTAGCGGCGGATGTGGGCGCTTATTTGAAGGCACGCCAGAGCAAATGTGGAAATCTTTTAATAAACTAAGAGAGCTGCCTGCAAGCTGTGTTGTTTATTGCACGCACGAATACACGCAAGCTAATCTTGCCTTTGCCAAAGCAGTTGAACCACGCAATCCAGAACTCCTTGAGTACAGTAAAAAAGTAGATGAATTACGCAGTAATAATCAAATTTCTCTACCGACCTCTATTGGACAGGAGCTAAAAATAAATCCATTTATGCGTAGCGATTTGCCAACCATTATAGAGTTAGTGCCAGAGAAATTTATCTCGGTTACAAAAAACAATGAACCTTGGGGAAACTTTGCGAGTCTGAGACAGTTCAAAGACAATTTTTAATGCAAAAACTAATACTTTAATATTTATTTCATTAGAATCATTAACTTAAGATATAGTGATGATTCTATTTCTGCGTTTTAAAAAGTCATTAAGTGGCAATGTTAACTCATAACAGGTAGTATTCGCCGAGTTTTTTACCCGATGTATTGGTATTTATGAATAAATCTCCCCTATTAGTAGCCTTGGCGTTAGCGCTAAGTGGTTGTCAAACACTGACAACATTAGAGTCAGACTCTAAAGTTGCCACGCAAGCAAACCAACAACTCGAAGGCGCAAGTCCTAACGACATTAACAATGCATTGATGGTAAACGCACAATATCAGCAAGTTGACTCTGATGAGCAAGAAGCGCCCGTGTTTGATGATGTGTGGGAGCGAATTCGCTACCAACTTTCTATCGAAATACCGCAAAACCGCCCTGTTGTTACTGAACGTAACTATTACGCTCGCCACCAAGCCTATTTAGATCGTATTTCTAAACGTGCAGAACCTTACTTACACTTTATTGTTGAAGAAGTAGAAAAGCGCGAAATGCCAATCGAAATTGCACTACTGCCTATTGTAGAAAGCGCATTTGACCCATTTGGTTATTCTAATCGCAGCGCATCGGGCATTTGGCAGTTTATGCCTGCAACCGGTGAGCGATTCGATTTAAAACAAAACTGGTGGTACGACGGTCGTCGCGACATAGTGCAGTCGACTCGCGCAGCACTTGACTACTTGTCGTATTTACATAAAACACTTGAAGGCGATTGGCTAAATGCGATTGCTGCTTATAATTCAGGTGAAGGGCGCTTGATGCGCGCTATTAAAAAGAATCGTAAAAAGCATTTACCTACCGATTTTTGGTCTCTTGATTTACCTAGCGAAACAACAGCCTACGTACCAAAGTTATTAGCACTTGCCGATTTATTAAAACGCTCAGATGATTTTAACGTTACATGGCAACCAGTAATTAATGCACAAGTGGTTGAAGTGGTTGATGTTGGCTCGCAAATAGATTTAGCACTTGCTGCTGATATGGCCGATATGACGCTTACTGAGCTATACAGATTAAACCCTGGTTTTAACCGCTGGGCAACTGATCCTAATGGCCCACATTCTTTATTACTGCCAGTAGATAAAGCAGAGCAATTTAGCCAAAAACTAGCAAACACTGATGTTAAAAACAGATTACGCTGGCAACGTTATATTGTGGCTCGAGGCGACAGCTTATCAGTAATTGCCAAAAAGTTTACAACGAGCTCAAGTGCAATCCGATCGCTTAATAAACTCAAATCAAATACGATTAAAGTAGGCCAAGAATTATTAGTCCCGCTTACTGATGGCGCTATAAATAGCGAACATTTACCAAAGCAGATGCGCTTAGCTGCTAATAAAGCAACTCGCACAAAGCTTTCGCACACAGTTAAAAGTGGCGACACGTTATGGGACATTAGCCGCGAATATGACGTAACTATGGATGAGTTGGCTAAATGGAATAAGCTAAAGAAAAACTCTGTACTGCGCCTAAATCAAAAACTTACTGTGTATAAGTCAGCTAATAAACCACAAGCAACGGCAAGTACCAACCGTACTATTACATACAAAGTACGCCGTGGTGACTCACTTGCACGTATTGCGTCTAAGTTTAATCTAAGCGTTAACGAAATTATTAAGTGGAATAATTTAGCCGGTCAAAAATACTTACAACCTGGCCAAAAGCTAAAACTTAAAGTAGATGTCAGAAGTAGTTAATTTATAAAACTATATTAAAAGTAAAAAGGAGCGCATGCGCTCCTTTTTTAATACTTTAAAATTAAAGGATTAAGCAGGTAGTTTTTCTAGCCATACTTTTAACCAAGGCTCGGTTACCGGCCACGGTTCAAAATCTTCACATGCATCTATTTCTAGGCGGTTGCCCACAGGCTTTGCTTGTAAATCACGAAGTAGCTCGTCAAAGCTTCGCCCTGCGCCACAAAATGTATCGCCGTAACATCTGTCACCCATTGCAATTACACCAAACGGTTTATCGGTAAGCATTGGGAAAGTGCTATTCATTGCAAAGTACAATCCGGCCAAATTACTCGGTACATCACCTTGGCCTGTTGTGGAGGTAACAATTAAAATATGCGATGCATTTTTTATATCATCAAGCGATGCTTCTGTAATTACTGTAGCAGTATGACCCGCTTGCTCTATTGTGGCTGCAACTTCATCGCTTAAACGCTCTGCACCGCCATTAACGCTACCTACAAAAATACTAATATGTGCCATTAATAATCCTTTTCTTGCTCTGGCCAACCTAGCTGCTTACATATTTCAAGCATGTCTTCACCTAGTGGCGCTTTAATTGTTATTGATTCATTACTATAAGGGTGCACAAAACTAAGCTCTGTTGCAAATAACATTAGGCGTCTTAGCTCAAAATGCACTCTAAAAAATTGATTATGCTGATTATCACCGTGATTTACATCACCAATAATAGGCAGTGATAAGTGCTTTAAGTGTCTGCGAATTTGATGCTTGCGCCCCGTTTTTGGAAAGCACTCCACTAACGAGTAACGCACTGTTGGGTACTTACCTATAGGAATAGGCAATGCAGCTTGGTGCAAGCAGTTAAACTGGGTTTGCGCTTCTTGAGGTGCTTTATCTTGATCTGCAAACTTATCGGCTATTTTATCAAGTTCTTCTTTAAGCGGTTTATCTAAAAATACTGACTCTGGCGCAAAGCCGCGCACTAAGGCCAAATAGCGCTTAGCAATGGTGCCTTCAATAAATAGCTGGTTCATATCGCGAGCAGCTTCCGAGTTCAATGCAAACAGCAATACGCCCGACGTAGGTCTATCGAGCCTATGTACTGGAAATACATGTTGCCCTAGCTGGTCGCGCAACATTTGCATAGCAAACTGGGTTTCGTGTTTATCTAAAAACGAGCGATGCACTAATAAACCTGAAGGCTTATTTATAGCCACATAGTTTTCATCTTGATACAAAATAGTCAGCTCGCCATATTCAATAGGCGCTGGACGCTCACTCATTTGGTTCTCCTAAAAAGGTATCAAGGGCTGTTAGTAATTCAATAATTTCATCGCTTCCGGCTTTATTCACAAGTGTCATTTGCGCCATAGGGGCAATAGCAAAGTTACGCGGCAGTGGTTGCCTATGTGTTATTAATTGCTGTATTTTGTCAATAAATACAAACTGTAACCACTGCTCAAATGCCATTGTATCGTGACAAAAAGGAGTATTTGAAAGCAGTGCCTCAGCGTCTATTGGCTCACTTTGCCAAAGCGCGTGTTTTTGTAAAAGTGCCATTAGCTGCACTAAATAAGTTTGGGTTTGCTGGTACATAACCACCCTCTTTTATATATGTAATGCAATTATACCCTGTTCCCTCACAAGCGGCTATGACGTATAATTAATGTAATTTTGCAGTAAAAACAGTTGAGAAAACAATGAGTGATCAAATAGCTACATTAGGTCAGCTTTTAGATGGTGCGGGTACTCAGTGGCGTGCTTTTGATATTGGCAGGCACATTACTAAGCTTGATAAAAAACAATTTTTAGCTATTGAACAAGCTCAAGTGCCTTACCCTTATCCACTTGCTGGTCATGCATGGCTCGCTATTCAATTTTGGGATACTAAAGCCAGTAAAGAACCGTATGTATGGTTTTTAAAATTTTCACTTGATGAGCAAAGTATGCTGGTAAGTGCTAGTCGCGATCACTTTGCTGATATGGTTATTCAAGCGCTAGGCACTGAAATTACAGGCGAGCAAGCCGATGGAAAGCTTGATAATAACCCTTATGTTTTTACACCAAACGCAAATAAATTAGCGGCATTTAACGCCCAAGTAAAAGTACTATTAAAACAGCCTGCATCGCAGTATTACGAGCATGCACAATTGTACTTTAGCGGTAAAATTGGTTTTGATAATTGGCAAAGTGTTGCACTACAGGGTATTGCCGATTTTGCACTACGCTTAGACAGCGATACAAACTTAAGTAATCTGCAAAAAGCATGGGCGCATTTACCTATTGAAGTACTACAACCACTCAGTGCCATGCTTGAACACGTTGAAATACCAACATCAATGAGTGAGTTACTTGTTGATTACACACAGACCGCAATTAGTAATAACGATACATTAGCTATAACCGCAGCACTAAGATCAGCTTCAAAAGGTCAAGCTCAAGGGTTATGCGCTCAATTAGTTGATACTGTACTAAGCTCACCAGTGAAGCACGACTCTGACGTGTTACTAACAATCGCTGGGCGGTGTTTTAAACAATTAGAAAACCCTGAACGCTTACATGTATTTATGGATAATTGCGCGCATCATCAAAAAATTGAAGAATTGTTTCCAAGTATTTTTGCTGACTTAGTTGCAATACCAACTATTCGCCCGCATTTATTAGGCTTATTACGTAAAGAAAATCGTAGCGAAACCCTCGCGCGTGCAATTGGAAGGTTATTCTCTTAAATGGCAAGTTTATGGACGTTCATACTTATTGGTAGTGTAATTTACTTATTTTGGCTTAACCGAAAGGTTGCTGAAGCGGCGAACGTTCATGCTAAACGTCAAAGTGAGCAACTGCAGGTGCAGTTGATGAGTGTTGCATGCACAAAACGCCGCTTTGGTTTTTTAAAGAACGGCAAGCCAGGCATTAAAAGTGAATTTATATTTGAATTTTCAAGCGATGGTGAAAATGCTTATCAAGGTGTGTTGATTATGGAAAATGAGTTTTTGAAAAGTGTGGTTGTTCCACCGCATAAAATATAAAACTTAATATACTTTAAGAGTATGTGTCTTAAATTAATAAATTTAATTCAACACAAAAACTAAGGCGTAACTAAAGTTACGCCCCAATTGGACTGCATCCTGCTAGATATCCATTATCTTAAATCCGTATTATCATCCCCTGAACGAGTAAACAACCTTGTTTACCCTCACATTGCATCCTGCAATATCCATGGCCACCTTGGCAAACCCACGAAATCTATAGTTTGGCTACATCCGTAGCATCATCCTTGGTAATCCTTTTAAGTAGCTCCTGCCACTTTTGCATCCTGCAATATCCATAGCCATCTTGGCAAACCCACGAAATCTATCGTTTGGCTACGTCCCGTAGCATCATCCCTGGTAATCCTTTAAAGTAGCTCCTGCCACTTTTTGCATCCTGCAATGTCCACTTGCCATCTTGGCAGTCCTGCGTAAACTAACGCTCCTGCTACTTCCTGTAGCGTCATCCGTGATTATCCTAAAGTAACTCCTAGCTACTAAGTGCTTCATGCACTTCCTTATTCTTCCTTGTATCCATTTTAGCTTGTCCTTTATGCTTCCTGCTAGCGTCTGCTATGTTGCCTATTCCTTATCCTTGGCAGTAACTCAATCATTGAGCTATGTCGTCTTGACAAAGAGAAGTTTAAAGCAATCAGGGGAGAGAAATAGGACTTAACATTAAATAAATAAACGTCACAAAAATGAAAAAACAAAATAAATACTGCAGAACAATAGCTTAGAACAAAAAAGGCTACTTATTAGCAGCCTTTAAGTGACAATGCTTACGATGATGTGAGATATATCTCACGGTCTTATGTCCGTTTGGGCGCATTGGCTTACATTATAATTTTAAATAGTTGGCTCAATTATTGATTTAAACAGTAACTCGCCCTCTACTTGGTTAAAAGTAAGGTGTTTAAATGCTTCAAACTTTTCAGTTTTAAAAAATTCAATGTGCTCCTTACGTGTTACAAATACAGCCATCCCTGTTGACTCAGCGTTGCATTTAACTAAGTCGTCAAGCCCGCGTAGTAAGTAACGACCAAAGCCTTGTCCATGAAAATGCGGATCTACGGCAATAAAAGCTAAAAAATAGTAATTGCCTTTCTCTTTAAGGGCGTCTCTAATTGTTTGTTCTTTATCTATTAATTGATTTGTTTGTAAGTATCCCGCACTCAGCATTAATTTTAAACGCCAGTGCCAATAACGCTGCGCTTGTAATTGGCTATTAGATTCAAATACACACGCTACTGCTTTTAATTTATCGTTGCGGTATAAACCAATTAATGGCTGTTTTTCTTGCCAAAAACTACTGAGCTCTTCGCGAATTAATGATCGTAATTTTTTTTCGTAAACTGTTTTATTTTCGTCATTGTAGCTAAGCATGTTTAGTAATACAGGATCGTCATGATAAGCCTGATAAATTAGGCTCGCTGCAGTACTAATATCTTCTGCAGCTAAATACTGTACGCTGAACGTATCAGCTGGTGTGGTTACACTCATTGTATTTCCTTTATTATTTTAGCTATAGGCTGTTTAACTTTAAACCTAACTATATACCTAAAATTATTAACCGTAAATTCAGCGAGAGTTTAACTAGCAGGAGGTACAGTTAGGTACTAGTATGAATTTTCATTCATTTAAAGGAGCAATATCATGGATACGACAAAACACGACATTAACACACTTTTTGCACAGCTTGGATTACCAAATAGTGATGAGCAAATAGATGCATTTATTGCCTCACATGAATTAGAAGACACAACATTACTCCAAGAAGCTTCTTTTTGGGATGAGGCACAACAGCACTTTTTAGCTGAATCCCTTGCACAAGACGGAGATTGGAGTGAAGTAATTGACGAGTTAGATGTACGCATTCGTCAAAGTAAGTAATTTTATTTAATGTACCCTCCCTTATTTATTGCTAACATAGCATCTGCGCAGCATTTATATGCTGCGTATTTATTTTATTAAAGAGTTATATATCTAATGAATTCAGTTGTATTTGATGCAATCAAAGCCCTTCTCGATGAAGGCAAAACCCCTACTGTAGCACTAACTAAAAGCCGTTTGGCGCAACCGGTTCCAATGCCTATGATTATTGCAGCAGTAAGCCAATATAAAAACAATCCTGATTCAATTAATAACTTCATGAGAAACCCACAGCAGTCAGATAATACTGAGCTTAAAACAAGTCAATTAGATAGAATTGAGCAAAAACTCGATAAACTTCTTGCGCTGCTAGAACAAAAATAATTTGAGACTATAAATGTTCGTTGTTGATTTAACTTTTGATTGCTACCAAGACACCACCCTAGAACAAGCCGAACAAGCAATAAATCGCTTAGTAAATGCACTGCGTTTTAATGGTCAAATAATGGGGGAAGAATTTCCAACCGTTTTAAAAGATGGATTTTTTATTACCCGCGTAATGTGCCCTACTGAAGATGCAATGCACCCGCTAAATAACAGCCCGTTTGTTAAGCACAGTATCGAAAAGTTACATAGTGCTGGGCTACTTGCGCCAAAAGTAAAAGTGATCGGACAAGATATTCACTCCAACGGCGCTGATTGCTGCAAAGAACCATCAAGTTATATTTTATATACAACCTATGTGCATACGTGCAGCCCGCTTTATTGTGGTGATGACTTTTTGCCTGTGCCGCTATTTCGTATTCCGGCAATTGCTAATGGTGACTATAAAACGCTTATAAAATGGCAAGAAGATTGGCAAGCCTGCGATCAAATTCAAATTAATGGCGCAACCCGTTGTGAGTTTCCGGCGCTTGAAGAAATATCGAGTATTCAAAGCGACTTATACAGACGCGGAAAAGACATAACAAAGCGAATTAGTTTTTTAACTAAAAAGCCAACCTATTATTATTTATACCGTGTAGGCGGCGTAGATAAAGCGTCTGAACTTGAACGAAAGTGCCCTAGTTGTAATGGCGACTGGAAATTACCTGAATCGTGGTTTGGGTTATTCGACTTTAGGTGTGAGCCATGTGGCTTAGTGTCTAATATATCGTGGGATTTTCAGTAACCATTAGGGCGTGTTGACCTTTGTGGATTGAAATTTGTTCAATCTAGGGACGATTTAATCGCGGCGCGAGGTTTGTAACCTAGTGGGCTCGGTAACTGCTCCTGCGTTACCCTACTGGCTTACATCCATGTAAGAATAAGTAAAAACCGAGCAAAGCTTCCGCGTCCTGCTCACGCCCCTTACCTACATCCATGTAGGCAACAAAGAGTAAACCGTCCCTAGAAAGAACTCAAAGGGCAGCGCATGTTTGGCATTTATGCTTCGTTATCGCCTATTTATGGGGAGTAACCACACTACATAGGCTCTGCCTTGCCTAAAAACCAAACATACAGCTGCAAAATCAACCACGAAAGGTCAACACGCCCTAGTAATGGCTCTAAAAATCAGCTTAGTGATGACGCTAAGCTGATTTATAAAACACGTTTTAAACCTCTAATGCCTTTAAAAAAGCATTAATGTTAGGTGCAAGTACATGGTGTGTTTTTTTGCCTACATGCTCTAAACATACTTCACCAGTGTGCACCAATACACTTACTAGTAAATCATCTTGATCTGTTAAACCAATAAATACTGTTTCTGGCTGCTTAAGCTTGCGTTTCATTAAAACGTGGCCCGTTATATTTTGCTGTAGCAAATTAAAGTCTTCTTCGTTCCATGCTTGTAGTAATTCAACCTGATGCCCATCAATACTTGCTAAAATACTTCCACCGTACATATGTCCGTATAGCTCGCTAAGCGCTTTTGGAAACTCAAGTTCTAGTGCACTGGCTAAATCATTAAGCGAACCTGCAGGTTGCTGACGCGCGCCCTGCCATTGAATGTTTCCTTGCTCGTCAACCTCACCAACTTCACATGGGCTTGGCCATTGCTCGTCGTGCGCAATAAGTGGGTACTTTGTAGTGTTTTTAAGGGTATTTTCGCTAAATGTTTGATGAAGTTGTTCTATAAGCAATGCAACAGACATACTGTGAAACTCATTTAAATTAGATATAATGTCCCTATTGTAACTATTTAAGAGCAAACATGACAGATTACAGCAATTCTCCAGACCTTAAAGGTAGCGTATTAGGCCAATCTACTGAGTATGTAGATGTGTACACGCCAAGCTTGCTTTTCCCTATTGCGCGCAAACTAAATCGTGATGCTTTAAATATTGACGAAGCAGAGCTTCCATTTAAAGGCCAAGATATTTGGACAGGTTACGAGCTTTCATGGCTAAATACTAAAGGTAAACCGCAAGTTGCCGTGGCCTTATTTACCTTTGAATGCCAAAGCAGCCATATTATTGAGTCAAAGTCGTTTAAGCTTTACTTGAATAGCTTTAACCAAACCCGATTTGAAAGCATTGATATAGTAAAACAGCATTTAATTGATGATTTATCAAACGCGGTTAACAGCTCTGTCAAAGTGACTTTATACAATCCTGACGATTACAATTGCTTACCGTGTACGGCGCTGCCAGGTGAATGTATTGATGATTTAGATATTGAGATTAATAATTACGACATTGATGCTAATTCACTTAAAGCAAAAAGTGATAACGTAGTTACAGAAACGCTCTATAGCCACTTACTTAAATCGAACTGTTTAATTACCTCCCAGCCTGACTGGGCAAGTGTCATTATACGATACACAGGCGAGCAAATATGTCGTGAGTCGTTATTGCGTTACTTAATTTCGTTCAGAACACATAACGAATTTCATGAGCAGTGTGTTGAGCGTATTTATAGCGATTTAACAACACAACTTAATATTAAAGAGTTAGAGGTTTACGCGCGTTATACTCGTCGCGGCGGGCTTGATATAAACCCGTATCGCTCTACGCATTATAACGATACGCCATTTGCAGTTAAAATTAATCGTCAGTAGGTTATTTTAAACTGGAATATGAGTATTAAAAAAGGAGCCTAGGCTCCTTTTTACATTTTTTAATTAATACCTATTCCATTAAGTATGTGATCTAAATTTTACGCCGAAAAAACAATTCAGTTCTAGGCGTAAATTGATGTAAATGGTTGTTCCCTTTGCGAAATTTACAACAAAGAAATGGGTTGTTTTAGCAAGTAAAATAGATCAGCTATTTATTGGAATTGGTATAACTTCGCGCTTAGTGGGTATGGGCATACCACACACGTCAACGTAGTTATGTGCTTTAACAAACCAAGGTTCAACACGGTTTTTACGAGCATTTATTAAGTTTTTAAACACCGGTGAGTTTGTTTTCATCACTTTAAATATACTTTTATCGCTTTGTACATCACCAAGTACTTGTATATTGGTAATTGGGTTAAATGCTTTACCTTCACTTGGTGTGCGCGCTAAACGGTTAAAATGCTCTATACCTTCGAGCAATCGACCAAACACCGTAATATTTTTATCAAGGTAGCGCGGGCCTTGCCCTATTGTTACAAAAAACTCCGTACTCGCACTATTTTTATCGTTGTCGCGCGCCATGGCAAACACGCTACTACAATGCACTTGCCATGTTTGCGTATGTGCTGAGTTTTGAGCTACTGCAAAGCCGTTTAAAAAGCCGGTAACTGGTGCATATCCGTCGCCATTTAGCTCAGTAATTAAAAGTGGTTTGTTTGTTGTTAAATAAAACTCAGCTGGAACTGTTTTATCTGCAGTTTTAATTAACTTTTTACCCGAGCTGTCGCCACCTTGCGCTACAAAACCCTCAACAAACCGATAAACGCTGGTGTTTTTATAAAACCCTTCTCGCGCTAACTTTTTAATGTTTTGAGCGTGCTTTGGGGCAAGCTGTTCATTAAGTTCAATATACGCATCGCCCGTTGGCAGCGTTACCTTTAAAATATTTTGAGCATCCACTACTCGCCAGTCATTATCTGTTGCACTAGCAATTACCTCACTCGCGCTCAATAAAGGTAGCTCTTGTTTAGCAAAATCATCACCTAGTTGTTGAGCACAACCGCTCAATAAAACACTAAGCAGAGCTGGCAATATAACTTTCCTCATCGCTTATATCCTTATAATTATTATAGTTTTGGTTATTCCCAATCAAACTTATATAGCACATCAACATTTTGATATAGGCCGCTCGTTATTTCTATGTATAACTGAGAAAGTAACTGATAACGCACAGCCACTTCACTGAGCGAATCAAATA
This sequence comes from Pseudoalteromonas sp. SR45-1, assembly GCF_014163655.1. Lineage (NCBI taxonomy): Bacteria > Pseudomonadati > Pseudomonadota > Gammaproteobacteria > Alteromonadales > Pseudoalteromonadaceae > Pseudoalteromonas > Pseudoalteromonas sp. SR45-1. The sequence goes on from NZ_JACJDR010000019.1 coordinate 67,577, forward strand.
CACCCACACTATATTTAACTTGCAAACTGGGTGCTACGTATCCTGATATTTCTACTTTGGTACTATCACCACTACCTGATGAGCTTAAACTTACATCTGACAACCCAAAGGTTTCACCTACCTTAGAAACAACCCCTTCGCTGCGGCTAACCCCTTGAGAAAGTAATAACTGTGTGAGCATAGCATCGCTTGACGAACTTTCTCCATCGCCTAAAGGTTGGCCATTAAGTAAATATGCGAGTGCTTGTGCTTGATCCATCGCAGGCTCAGAAAATATTTTAAGCGTTGGTTGTTCAACATTACCCGTAAGCGTAACCCCTGCAATGACACCATTTGCAGTCGTATCGGGGTTACGTATTGCTTTAATATTTAAAAATGGTTGTTCAATTGAACCGCTAAAACCTACTTGCCCGGTGCTGATTATTAAATCTTGCCCAAAGGCTAAGTAAGTACCTTCAATTAAGTTAAGCTCACCTGTGGCTATAATTGGTGCACCTTGACTCATTTTTATCGCTAAATCACCCGCAACTTTTGATTCCAAGCCAAACGATTCTACTTTTACATCGTTTTTAACAATCACTTTTAAATCTATGTCGTAATCAAACGGAACTGTTTCGGTGGCCTCGGTTTTTTGATCAACAATAATTTCATCATCGCTAACTTGCACTGCGCCCTCAGGAAGCTCTTCAATCATTATACGACCGTAAGGCACAACTACCTCACCAGCAAGCTTGAGTGCATTATTAGCCAAGCCTATTTTTAAATCCGGCGATACTTTAAAAGTAACCCCTTGCTGCGCGCGTACATAAAACTGATCGCCAACTACCGCCACATTTACAGCAGGTTGCGCACCTTGCCAATCAACGTCACCGGTGAGGTTTATTTTACCGCCCTGGTTGTCGTTTAAGTTGCCTTTTATTGTGGCTGTTGTTTTATCAAACAATACGTTTATATTTGATTTTTGCAGCGCTATAGGCAATTGCTCGCCCTCTAAACTAATATCGCTCACATTAAGCTCACCATTTAATAATGGATCTTTTAACGTACCTGCTAATGCGACTTTTCCACTAATATCACCTTTTAACTGCTCAAGGGTTTCAAGAAATGGTTGTAAGTCTGAAAGGAGTATTTTATCAATATTAATAGTGCCGTTAAGCGCTTGCGTATTTTGTATGTCGTCAATATCAATTTGTGTGTTTATTTTACCAAGCACACTTGATTCTAAATTAGCTTCAAGCTTGCCAACTTGAGAGTCCGAAAATGCACTAACAGTTAGAGTTTCGATTGGTAATTTAAAACGATCTTCTTCCGAGGTAAGCACCGCTTCTAAGTCGCTAGAATCGATATTTGCGCGTAATGTTTTAAGCGCACCACTTTGCCAATTAAGCGCTACATCGCCAGTTATATTACCGCGAGTACGAATGCTATTAGGTAAAAAGTGCTTAAGCTCCTCAAGAGCTAAATTGCTTAGTTTAGCATTTAGCTGACCGAGGTTTTTTGATTGGGCTAAGGTGTCTATGCACAATTTACTTTGCTCAGATGCCCAACAATGTGCACTTACATCAAAGTCGCCACTTTGCGTATTAACCATAATGGCAATATTTTTAGTATTACTAAAACTAAGCTTTTTATCGCTGAGCGTTACATTACTAAGCTCGCCATTCCAAGTGGTATTATTAATTTTGCCATTAACTTCAAACTCTACACTGCCTTGCTCAGCATCTACAGATGCCGTAAGTTGGTGATCTGTTTTGTCGCCGCTAATATCAATTTTAACGCTATTAATTTGCTGTTCGGCTACAAGCGCCGAACCAACACTTACCGAAACATCGGTTTGCCAATCGGCTGCGGTATCTAACTGCCCTCTTACTGATAATTTATTAATGTTTATTTCATCAAAAATAAAGCGATCGAGTATTAGCGCTAAATCAACAGAGGGCGTTAACCTTTCCCCCCTTACTTTTAAATTTGCGTTGCCATCGGCAGTAAATGGAATATTAGCTTTTTCATCACTTTTAAGCGTTACTTTGCCATCAACCTGCCAAGTATCATCAACTTGCCCGCTTAGTGCTAATTTATTGGTGCCACTACTTAAATAAAAACTATCAATATTAGCTTTTAACGTGTTGTCGAGCTTAAAGTTTGAAGCAAATTCTAGTGGCACGTCGTTAAGTAATCCGTTTAACTTTGTATTATTCATTTGTAGCTGCCACTTGTCGTCAGCTGCATTAAACGAGCCTTTAAACTGTCCTGAAATATCACTGGTAGCGGCATCAGTTAAGTACTGCGCTTTTAAGTTAGCAAGCGTGCCATTAAAGTTAGCCTGTATGCCTTTTTGCCAATCAACATTGGCTTTTATAGTTGCACTGCTTTCGTTTGCTTTAATGCTTAGCGCTTGTAAAGTTGCTTTGGTGAGACTGCCTTTTAATTGGGTATTTAAGTCAACAGCTGGGTACGCGCCTAATTGGCTATTCCCCTGCAGGCTAAGCTGGTAATCGTCGGCATTACCTTGTGCATTGAGGCTTACATTTCGCACTTTAAGCTCATTACTTTGTGCATCAATAAGCCACTGTTTAATTTTGCCATTTAACTCAAACGGATAGTTTTTTTGCTTTAAATTTGCCGTTGCCGTTAAACTAAGCGGATATTGTCCCTGCGTTTCTAAATTTAAGTTTAGATTTGATAAGTCGCCATTCAACTGCAAATTGGCTTGGTGCTCAACACTTTGTAAAACAACATTCCCTTTTATGGGCAAATTTCCTGCAAGCTCAGCATTAAGGTGCGTATTAAGCTGCCACTGCTCATACTTTGCTGAGAATGACTCTAAATTAATAACCGCATCTTCCACACTTAATTGCAGCGAGATGTTTTCAATAACATGCTGGGCTTCGTTTTGCTCTATCGTAATGTTAGCTATTTCAAAGTCTTCAACAACTAAATCAAGTGGTGAAGTAAATTCTATATTAGGCAGTGCGGGTAGGTGCGTCAAAGGCGCTTGAGTATTTTGCGCCATTTGTGTTTTCGCATCTTGTTCTTGCTCTTTTAAAGCAACAAGTATGGTGGGAATATTCAGGCTTTTAACCGTAAGCTTTGAACCCTCTGCTTTTGCTGAGAGTTTAAAGTTATTAACGCTTACGTTTGCACTTGGATGCTCTAGAGTAAATTTATTGATCGCAATGTTTTTTAAAGCAATATTAAAAGGTAAGCTGATTTTTTCAAGCGGCTCTGCAGCGGCTTCTTCTTGTGACTCTGCAGTTTTTGGTAATGTTAAATTTATAGATTTAGCACTTAAGTTATCTATACAAATTCCATCGCACTGCCACCAAAACAAATCAATTTTCAATTGTTGTGCATTAAAATCCAATCCGTTGCTAGTAAAGCGCACATTAAAGGCATCATTATAAATAAAACGGCCATCTTTAATTACGATATGTAGTCCATCTACCGCTTTGTTTGCACTATAAGCAATAAATTGATTACCGGGTGCGGTAAATAACAAACAAAATAGTGCAACAACTAACGTGACAAAAATAGCACTTACGGCGGCTGTTATCTTTTTTAATACTGACATTAAATTTCTGGCCCTATGGTAATACTTAAACGTGTGCTTTTACTTTCTTTTGTTAATCCCCAAGCGTGGTCTATACGCACTGGGCCAACGGGTGTTAAATAGCGAAAACCAAAACCAGCGCCTACTTCAAAATCATCAGAAAAATCATTCGTTGCAGTACCACCGTCAACAAATAAAGCTGCGCGCCAGTTTTGAGCAAACTGATAGTTGTACTCTATTGTACTGGTTAGTAAGTATTTACCACCAATGAGGTCGCCATCATCATTTTCTGGCGATATTGATTGATACGCAAAACCACGAACACTTTGATCGCCACCTGCATAAAAGCGCAGTGAGTAAGGTACGTTTTCAATATCATCAACAAGCATTGCACCAACATTTGCTTTTAAAAACACTAAATGCTTATCTAAGTATGTACGTAACCACGCATGTTGCATTTGCACCCTAATCAGATTAGTACTCGAAAGCACATCATCTAAACCAAACTCAGCAGATATAAGCCACTGCTCTCCCCAGTATGGAGTCGTGCCGCCTTTTGATTTTTTGCGGGCGTAGCTAATGCCCGGCATTAACATTTCGGTGCTTTCTTCCTCTTCATCACCGATGCGGTAGGTTTCTTGGTCGCGGCGTAAAAATGCAGTACGCACCCACTTATTTTCGGTTAACCATTGGCGCTGAATTTGCCCCGTGAGTATTTCACTGTAGGTATCGTTTGTTAGTTCATCCTCTAATTTATATCCAGCAGAAAAACGCCATAAATCATCATTCGGATCATCAACTGGAATGGTATAAGCCATGGAAATATCTTGCTGCTTTTGCGCCACATTTAAATTAGTTTCGAGATAATGGCCGTCTTCTGTGATCCACGGTTTACTCCATTTAAAACGCACTTTGGGCCCTAAGTCAGTACTAAAACCGCCGCCAATTTCATAGCTATTTGCAGGCTTGTGCAACACATCTACCTTAATAGGTACTTGGCTATTTTTACGCGCAGCAATATCGGCGTAAACGCGCACGCTTGCAAAATAAGGGGTGCTTGATAAATCCAAATTATAGTCAGCAATATGTGTTGATTTATAAGGTTGACCCTGAGTAAAAGGCGCAAGCGAGCGTATGTATTTTTCAGCAGGCGTATTACTAGCTATTTTTATATCACCAAACTGGTATCTAACCCCAGTATCAATTACAAAAGTAATAACAGCACTATTTTTCTTAAGTGACACTTCTAATTTGCGCGCTGGCCACTTTGCATCAAAATAGCCAAGCTCCAATAGCATAGATTCTATTTTTTTATGAGCAGAGTCATATCTACCATGATTTAAAACATCACCTTGTTTTAAGTTGGTATTTTTAATTAATGCCTGTAATTGAGTATCATTTTGGCCATCGCCGTTTAGCGTAATATTAATTGCTTCTATGCGTGTTGCAGGACCTCGCTCAACTTTAACAATTAGCTCGCTGTTGTCTTTATCATAAATAACCTCGACGGTCGGGCTATAATAACCAAGTGCTTTAATACTATTTTGTACTTGCTTTTGGGCATAACGACGAAGTGTACGGGTTGGTTTTTCACCAATTAATTGCTTGAGATAAAGGGCTACGTTATTTTCTAAATCGCCACTTAACCCTTTAATTTCGTAATCTTCTATGACTTTTTCTGCCGCATAGCTACTTGTCGCAATTAAAGCGCTCACAACACACATGCAACGTAAAAACTTAATAAACAAGTAAATATCCTTACTTTTAATATCTTACATAAAACTGGCTGATTACGCGCATATTAGCATAGCCATAATGAGCAACACATTAACTTAATGACAATCTAATGCGTAAATTTAACTTTGAATAAGTATCAGCATAATTAAAATTAGTACGCGTTAAGACAATATTTTAGTTACAATAGTGCCTACGAATAAAAAATTAATTTTAAATGAGTTTTTAATGCAATTCCCTGATGATGATAACGGCCAACTTTTAGCCGAAATAGCCGCTGCTGGCATTGATTTAAATAAAATGCACCAAGTCGATTTTTTTATTTTATTTGAACAAGAAGCCGATGCTGAAAAATTTGCTAAAGAAATAGTTTCTGATGCATTAGTTCAAAAGGCTGAGCTTGAAAAATGTAAAGACACTGGCGTTTGGGAAGTAATCACTCAAGTACAAATGGTGCCAGAGCACACCCTTTTAGGCCAAGCTGAGCAATACATTGAAAGCATTGCTAATAGCTTTAATGGATATGGTGACGGCTGGGGATTAATGGACGGTGACGAGGCTTAGTTGCCTTTTAATTGTATTAGTTCAATGCACTCTATCAGTTAAGCTTAACGGCTTAACTGATTTGCCTTCCTAAAATTGCCTTTATAGTCAAATAGCTTATCAGCCACTTTCCAACCATACTTTTTGCTTTTTCGTGCAATAACAAAATCTGGTGGTACTAATTCAAATTGTGCGCTTAGTACTTGCGCTGCATTTTTAAAATTAATAGGTGTTTGTCCAAGTCCTACTCGTAGACCAAATTGCTTATTAAATATAAATTGCCCGCCTTTATTTGCGAGATTATATACCTCATCGCAACTTGCGCCATCTTCATCAAAATACGTTACTTTAATAAGTTCATCTTTAATTTGAGTAACCGATAACCCACTACATCGAAGCACAAGTGCGTCTTTTAAGTTTAATGCATTACGTAACTTATCATCAGGGTCGGCCATTACCGCGCCGCAATCATGGCATTTACGTGCCGCAATGTCATTTTGGGCGCCGCACTGCTCACATTCTTTAAACCTAAAACGATAATCGCACTGCTCTTTTGTACCTTCATCATCTTCTAACAGGCCTTGGCAACGCCTGCCAAAGTGCTCTATTACTTTGCCAGTGGAGTCTGTTTTACCCCAGAATATATTCGCAAACCCACAACCTGGGCAAAGTACCTGCACAGGTTCATTATCACTATCGCCTTTTTTATCACCTACTTCTGGGTGAAATAAATTAAAACCATTGCCAGCATAATCTATTACTAAGCAATCCGTTTTTGATTCAGATAACCTTAAACCTCGCCCCACAATTTGTTGATATAAACTAACTGATTCTGTAGGTCTTAAAATAGCTATAAAGTCGACATGTGGCGCATCAAATCCTGTAGTTAATACCGAAATATTAACTAAATACTTTAATTGCTTAGCTTTAAATTGCTTAATGATTTTATCGCGCTCAGTGTTTGGCGTATCACCTGTGATTAGTGCACTTTGATGAGCTGGCAAGTAGCTTAATATTTCCTGGGCATGCATTACCGTGGCGGCAAAAACCATAACCCCTTCGCGCTCTTCACTGTATTGAATTACTTGCTGTAATATAGCCTGCGTTGCGCGCTCACTGTTTTTTAAAAGCGCATTCATGTCATCAGTCGTATATTGCCCAAATGCATTGCTATCTAAGGACGAAAAATCATAATGGCTAATTGCTGCATCAACTTCGTTAGGCGGCGTTAAATAATTATGTTTGATCATATACCTGAGCGGCAATTCAAAAATACAACTTTTAAACGGACTTTCTTGAGTACCCTTAACAAAACCATGATAATGGTGGTGGTATATCCACCCCATTCCTAACCGATAAGGTGTTGCTGTTAAACCCAATACTTTTAACTGAGGGTTATACTCTTTTAAACTGTTTATTACTTTACCGTACTGACTTTTTTTATCCCCATTTACCCTGTGGCATTCATCAATAATAAGTAATGAATAATGCTCATTTAATTTATTTAAATTACGAGAAAGTGATTGCACACTGGCAAAGGTTACTTGATGGTTTAATGATTTTTCTTTTAAGCCTGCTGAAAATATACTCGCCTCTAAGCCAAAACTTTTATATTTTTGTGAATTTTGCTCTACCAGCTCTTTTACATGAGCAAGCACTAATATTTTTTGCTTAGCTATACGGGCAAGTTCAGCAATAACCAAACTCTTACCTGCGCCGGTTGGTAGTACAATAACGGCAGGATCATTACTCTTTCTAAAGTGTAAAACGGTGCGTTCTACGGCTTCTTGTTGGTAAGGTCTTAGTTTATAGCTCATGGGAAAACAAATAGGTTCGAGTGCGGAGATTTTAGCAAATAATAGCTGGGAGTTTTAAACTTTAATTATATTTTATTGAGGGGTAAACAAAAAAGAGAAGCCGAAGCTTCTCTTATATTTAGCTTTAAGCTAAAAACTTTTCAAGCTCAACACCTTCAAACGCTTTAGGACGACGGCCACGCCCAGTCCATTCAATAGTCTCACCATTAAGTTCCATACGGTACTTAGGCTTAACTTTGGTGCGCTTGTCTGATGCTCCATCTTGTAAATCTTCTAGCGTAAGTCCTTTTTCTTTTAAAAGATCCAAAACTTCCTGTTTCGCTTTTTGCTGCTGGGTATATTTTGAAATTGCATCATTGATAAGCTGTTGAGCTTTTTCAAGCTCTGTTAATGATGCTGTTTTAATAAAAGATCGGACTTCTTTCATCTATATCTCGCTAAATTGTGTGATTGGAATTATTTAATTATTCCTACTTAGTATAATGCCAAGTAGTTATTTTTACCATTCAAAGACACCTGCTGCTTTAAGCTTTATAAAAAAATACTTTTACAATAGTATAATTATCAAATCTAGAGGCTATAAAATGACAATGCAATACTTTTAACCGAGTAGACTCAATAACTAGAGATTACCCTTTTTTACCGTGGCTAAAAACACTAAGTTCATATTTAGCCTATTTATTAAATAGTACATGCATATAAAAATCACAATATTAAAATTATTTAACTTTATATACATGTATTAATAAAATGGTAAATAACTATAGATGTTTAGCTAAAAACTTTTCAATTTTAGTATATAGCTCTATTTTATTCTCTTCTTTTTGGAATCCATGTCCTTCGTTATCTTTCATAATCCACTCATCGTCAGATAATATAATTCCGCGCTCTTCTAAAGAATCTCTTAAATCGAGTGCATGTTTTTTTACAACACGAGGATCCTTGGCTCCTTGCACAATCATTAATGGCGCTACTATTTTATCTACATGATGAAGTGGAGACATTTTTTTCATTAAAGCTTTATCATCAGGGTTACCAATTTGCTTTTCTAGAAGCTCTCTTTGTGGTTCCCAATGCTTAGGAAGCGAGTCAAAAAGTAACTCAACGTCAGTTATACCTACATAATTAATACCACATTTATAAAGCTCTGGAGTAAAAGTAAGACCGGCCATAGTTGCATAACCGCCGTAACTAGAACCATAAATACATACTCTTTTTGGATCTATAACCCCCTCACCTACCAAGTACTCAATAGCGTCGGTTAAGTCATTTTGCATCTCGGCGCCCCATTTACCGCCATAGCCTGCTTGTTGAAATTTTCTCCCATAACCACCTGAACCACGAAAGTTGACTTGAACTGTTGCATAGCCCCGACTCGCAAAAAATTGCGTCTCAGAATTAAAACCCCATGCGTCTCTAATACCATAAGGGCCGCCATGTGGATTAACAATCAAAGGTAAATTTTTACCGTTGCTATCTTTTGGTATTGTTAAATAGCCACGAATAGTTAAACCATCACGGCTATTAAACTTAATTGGTTTCATAGGTGATAACTGACTTTTATCAATCCAGCCCATAGGTGAAACTAATGATTTGAGCGTATTTTTTGATTTATTGAACAAATAATAATGACCAGGATCTGTATCACTACCAACATATACAACGTTCAGTGCTTCATTTTTTGAGCTGCTAACTACATTAACAACTTTATCTTTAAAAGCGCTCTTCAATGAGGCCATCATCTCGGCGGTTTCTTTATCAAAATAAGCTACTTCAGGGTATTCATCTAAATACCTGACTCCGATTAGCTTTTTACGTTTAGTCGATAACATTAAATTAGAGACATCAACTTCTGGCATGCCAAAGATTAATTCACCTAACTCGTTTTTATCAGGATGAAAATAATAAATAGCTGACGTATCTCTATTAATATTTGAAGCTACAAATAGTGTTTTATTATCAAAATCGAAAGCCAGAGGTGTAATATTTTCTTCTTCAACGCTATAGTCACGTAATATACGAAACTCTTTTTCACCTTTATTCTTATAATAAAACTTACCTTTTAAGCCATTGATAGCAACAGCACCTCTCACTTCACCATCATGATCTAAAAGCCAACCCTGAAAATCACCTGGATTCTTAGCCAGAATCTTCATTTTAAAATTTCTTTCTCGCTTTCTATCCCATTTACTATTAAGAGGTAATTTATAAAGATCCGGAGCTTTAATATTTCTTCCATTATATTGAATAACAATATGCTCTGGAGCATTAGGTAGCATATGGACAATGCTTGCAGAACGGATACCTGAGGCTCCTACTTTAGAGCCAACTAACTCAATAACTCTCGCTTTTTTAGCGTTAACATTGATTTTATAAAGGCTAAAAGCTTCATTTCCATCACTATCAAGCTTAAAAACAATTTCATCATCATTAGCCCATGAAAAATCATTAATATCTTGATCATCAAACTTTGTTACCGCCTTTGCATTTTTTAACCCGTCAGTTTCAAGTATAACAATATTTTTTCTCTCATTTATTGGAGATAGTACTGCTAAATACTTACCATTTGGGGAAAGCTGAAGATTAGAGAATTTAGGATTTTTAAAAAAATCTTCAATTTTTGGTTGTGCCTTCTGAGCATTGATTTCAAAAGAAATAATACACAAGTAAGAAATTACTATTAACTTAAATATTGCTGACATAATACTTCCAAATAAATTAAGTGCTTACTAACAACAGCTTGCTGAGAGAGACTTCACTTATTAGTAAATAAAAAAGCCCTACTAAATAGCAGGGCTTTATTCTTTGTAACTAAATTAGATAATGCTTAGAACGACTGCTCTAAACGTAAGTACAATGAACGACCTGTTTGATCATATAGAGACCAGTTAGAGTCTCGGTAATCACGGAAGCCATCGTAGAAGCTAGGTGCAGCTTTATCAAATAAGTTATTTACACCTAAAGCAATTTTGGTATTTGTAGGTGCAACATAGCTTACTTGAACGTTATGTTTGAAATAGCTAGGAATATCAGCATAGTAATCAACGCCGTACTCTTCATTACCCGAATCTTGAGTACCAACATAGAACATAGTCCACGTAGCTGAGAAGTCTTCATAAGCGTAGTTAATCGCTAAATCTGATTTCCATTCTGGATAATCTTGTAAGCCAGCGTAATCAAATGCATCAGATTCTGAATCAGCTACTTCTTCAAATGATAAAACTCGAGATACATTTAATGTGCTCGTAAAGTTACCAAAGTCAGTATCAAAACGGTATCTAGCTGTAAAGTCTATACCGTCAGTAGATAGCGAGCTCTTGTTCACGTAACCAGTGTACATGTAATCAATTTTACCTGTATCAGCACTACGCTCAATTGCATTTGGAGTAGAGTTTAAACCACCTTGTTCAATTTCAAGGCGAAGAAGTTCAGAATTATCTACACTATCAATTTTATCATCGTAATTGATTGAGTAATATGTTAATTCAAGCGAAAGGTTTTCAACTGCATCCCAAACGAAACCTACCGTTGTAGAATCACCTGTTTCAGCTTGAAGTTCAGTATTACCACCAAACCACGTTGCAACTTGCTCACCTGCATCAGCACAATAACCATCAGTTTCTTGTCCTGGGTTAGCAGAACACCAAGCTGTATCACGAACAGTTGGGAAGCTTAATGCGTAAGATTGGAACATCTCACCCATGTTTGGAGCACGGAATGACTCCCCCCAAGAACCACGAAGTAATAAAGTATCTGTTGGACGCCAAGTTAAACCAACTTTTGGTACAAATTTGTCAAACGTAGTACTTTTTTTACCAAGATTTGTTGTACCACTTTGCTCATACTTTTCGTATCGACCAGCAACTGTCAAATCAACATCATGTGGGAAAGAAGCTTGTACTTCAAAGTAAGCAGCTGTACGGTCACGATCTGCATAAACATCATCACCACCTGAACCACCAGAAATAAATCCATTCGCTGATTCTGGATCACTGATTTGGGTAAAATCAATTTGCTCAAATTCACCACCAACAACACCGGCAACTATAAATTCACCGTCATCTAGTAATGTCGTTGAAATTAGACCATCGATTTGTTTACTTTCGTAACGACCTTCATAAGTACCTGTATGATTTGCTTCTTGATAAAGCTCACCCATACTTGTGCTCCAGTCATCGTAACTCATGCCTGATACGTTAAATACATCGTACTCACCAGTATCAATTGCCGCTTGGAAGGCAACGTCATTAACTAGGTTTTTACCAAATGAGTTAGTTTTTGAAACACTGTTTTGGAAGTTTACTTCCCAATCAAGACCATTACCAAGATCGGTAAAGCCTTCAAGGCCAACTAAAATATCTGTTGTTGTAACTTCAGTTGTTGTATCACGGTTACCAATTGGCACAGCTCGAGTAAAAATGCGTACATCTTCATCTGATGGGCTATATTGGTTATCTGCACTCATGTAAATAGGCGTAGTAGATACTGGTGTACCAGCATAACGTGCATCTGTTTCATTGAAGCTAGCCATCGCACGACCAATGAAACGAATATTGTCTGTTAGTTCATAAGTGAAGTTAGACAAAAATGAGTTTTTGTTTGTATCAGGGTAAAACTTAGTTACTTCACCGTAGCTATATGTACAACGGCCATTACCATCAGCATCAATAGTATTTACAGTATTAGGTTCTGCATCACATAGATCTGAATTTGCATGGTAGCCTGTGCTATCTAAATAGTTAGATACTGGGCTGTACGAGCTGTATGCACCGTAAGTTTCATCATCTAGTGCCCATATATCTCTATCGTAAATAGCATCGCTTTCAGAGTGTTCGAAAGTGAAAACAATATTACCTTTTTCAGCAGTAAAACCTGACGATACAGAGAAAGTACTGCTATCACCGCCGTCAACACTTGGTTGATTAAATTCATATTTAAGATTTAAACCGTCGAAATCTTTTTTAGTGATGATGTTAATTACACCAGCAACCGCTGCAGAACCATATACTGCAGAAGCACCATCACGTAAGATTTCGATACGCTCAACGATAGCCATTGGAATTAGAGAAGTATCTGCAGATGCACCAGAAGAAGTACTTGTTCCAGGCATACGACGGCCATCTAATAATACTAGAGTCGCATCAGAACCTAAACCACGTAAGTTAATACTTGAAGTTGCAGAAGAACCTGCGCCGTAGCCAGAAACACCAGTCCAAGAACCGAATGAGTTTGAAGATAAGTTGTTAAGTACATCTCCTACAGATGGCTCACCTGACAAGTTAATATCTGCTGCAGTAATAACTGTTACTGGAGAGCTATTTTCAAGATCAACCTGTTTAATACGAGAACCAGTTACTTGAATACGTTCTACTTTATCTGCGCTTTCTTCAGCTGCGAATGAACTAGCCGAAAAAGCAGCTGTAGATGCCGCGCCAAAAGCTATCGCTAAGCGAACCGCTTTCGAGATTTTATTATTTAACATTGGATTACCCCTAGAATATTTTTTAATTATTTTGTTTTCAAAACGGTCTGCAATTCATCACAGTACCTATTTCGATTTGAATAGTAGGCCCAACCCAAGCAAAAGGTCAACACTTTGACAACGAAAAAACACATTAATTTACAACAACTTAAAGAAACAAAAAACTAACACGTTGCAATATTATCACTATTAACAAAGGAGCAATATTCAACTTTTTGGAGTTATGCTAAGAAAATGAAATTAAATGTAAACAAACCTTGAAAGTGAATTAACATTTGTAGATTATGGTGTTTCTAACAAACAAAGGAATTGCTATGAAAACTCACCTCGTATGTATTTTAATACTCACTATCTCCTTCTCGGCTTTCGCTGACTTAAAAGAACTTCCGGAAGAATTTTCAGATTTTAGTTTAAATAGAGATATTACTGTCTCATATGATGACTTAGATACTCTTCTAAGTTTTACTGTAATTGATACTGGAGCATCAGATCGTTCCAAACTAAATTCTCAAGCCTCTATAGGTACAAGAATGAAGTCGCATAAAAATAACGACACAGCATTAGAAGCAAATCGTTTCTTCTTTGAAGAAGTAACAAAATCAGAGATTAAAGACGGTTTTTATAAGATCAGAGTTAGCCTAGAAAGTCTGCCAAATGAAATCTCACTTAACGAACTCAGCCTTGATGAGCAACTTGCTTATTGGTTAAACCTTTACAATACAGCCATGTTAGAAAAACTGATCACACACTATCCTATTCGCGATACAGAAGATTTACTCTTTGGCAGCAATTCAATTTTAGAGGATGAGTTTTTAAATGTTGCTGGCCATAAACTTTCTTTAAACGACATACAACAAAATATTGTTTTTAAAAAGTTTGGTATAAAAAAACCAATAGTTATGTATGGGTTTTATCAAGGAAATATAGGAAGTCCTAACATTCGTGCCGAAGCATATAAAGGAAACAAGGTTTATCATCAATTAGTTGAAAACGCTGAAGAATTCGTCAATTCAAATAGAGGAACTAGTATCAAGCGAAAAAATCGCCTTTATGCCTCTAAGTACTATGAGCAAGTTAAACCATTATTCGAAAACTTCGAGAAAGATTTACGAGAGCACCTAAAAGACTATGCAAACCCGCCAATGAGCTCTGATATAAAATATGCTAAGAGCTTTAAAATAGGTATTGAAGATTGGAGAATCACTGATATTTATGGCACAGAGCGAAAGTTTGGTGGCGCAGCGTCAACAAATCCTGCCGCCATGCTCAATGCTGTTGCAAATAACTCATCAAAACCAATAGGAGCTGATGGCGCAGGTTCAGGACTAGGTGCTGTTAACATAAGCTTTTTATCTAATTCTATTTCGGAGAAAACAATGGACTTTGGCCGCTTTTCTCCAGAAATGCTCGAAAAAATTAGAGCTCTCAAGCTAAAAGAAACTGATAATAGTGGCTCTGTAAAAATAAAAGACCTTTAATAAATTTTATTATTTAACTTTAAAAAACACCCTGTTAACATGGTACGAAAAATAGGGTGTTTTATGTCTAACTTTCTTAACTCTGCGCTCGCTGCTTATAATTCACGCCAATATAACCAAGCTATTCTTTTTTTAAACAAATGTGATATTAAAACTGTTGATTGGTATATTTTACTTGCCGCTACATATAGCGCACTTAACCAAAATGAAAATGCCGAACAAACATATTCTTACGCAGTAAATAAGTTTCCTTCATCCCTCCCTCTAATTGAAAACTATACAAACTTGCTGTGCAGAACTGCTAAACATTCGTTATGTTTAAACTTTTTAAAAAACACAAGGTATTTGGCATTAAGCAAAAAGGTATCTCTGAATTTTATAGAAAGCTTGATCAAAACCAACCAGTTGTTACAAGCAAAAAAGGAACTTTCTAAAACCGTATCTGATGAAACCTTAAAAGAGAGATATCACTGGTTAAAGCTTGAATTACTAGAACGTTTGGGTGACTTAGAATTAGTTGAAAGCTATTACCTCTCTTTACCTGCCGATTTAAAAAATCAATTTTTATTTAAATATAAACGTGCTTGTAATTTTCGCAATATGGGTAAATTCGACAATGCTTTAGATATATTTTTAATGCTAAGCGATAAGCAGAACAAGTATAGCCCCGAGGTTAACTTTTTGATTGGCTGTACTTACTATGATTTACTAAAGTTTGAGCTCTGTGAGCAGTATTTAAAACGATGTCTTGAACAGGCTCCTAACTATATACCTGCGCATGAGTGTTTAAATAAATTATACTGGGATCGTGCAAACAAATCAGCCCTTATGAGCTCCTACAATAGTACATTCTTAAATCATGCTAAAAACCCACAACTAGTTCAATCACAACTAGCTCAGCTTTTACATTTTAAAGATTTTAATCAAGCCCTTGATGTATCTTCACAAGCTATTAGGCTCTTCCCTGATAACTTAGACATAAAACATGCTCATGGCATCATTTTAGGTAAGCATGGGCAAAGTGATAAAGCATTCATTATATTAGATGAGCTTGTATCACAGGCTCCCCAATCAGCAAGATATAGTGTAGATTTGGCAAACTACTGTATTGAAAATTTTGAATATAAAAAAGCAATATTGCACTTAAACACTGCAGTTAAACACAACCCTTTTAATCAAGAAATCTGGGCTTATTTATCCACAGCTTGGCGCTTAGCTAAAGACGATAAATATCATTGGTTAACTAATTACGATATGTTTGTTAAAACAATGGCTCTACCTACGCCTAAAGGCTACAAGTCGTTTGACTCTTTTGGGAAGGAACTCAAGGAACTATTACTTACTTTACACACTAAAGAACAAGACCCGCTTGATCAAAGTGTTCGAAGAGGAAGTCAAACTGAAGGACACTTACTCTATCGCTCAAATACGTTACTCTCATTATTTAAGCAGTCAATGGAGTCATGTATATCTACTTACTTAAATGATTTACCAGCAGATAGTATGCACCCATTAACGGCAAGGAATAGCCTAAACTTTACTGCCAAAGGCAGCTGGTCAGTAAAACTAGAAAATGGAGGATATCATGCCAATCATATTCATCCTCACGGTTGGTTGTCAGCACCCAGCTATATTTCTATACCTGATGAAATGAGTAAAAATGATCCACTTAAAAATGGCTGGTTAAAGTTAGGAGAAACATGCCTTGACCTAGGAAAAAGAGAATCAATAGATCGCGAGATATGCCCTGAAAGTGGACAAATTATCATTTTTCCTAGCTATATTTGGCATGGCACAAATGAGCTTAAAAGCGATAGACCTCGCTTAACAATACCTAGCGATATTATGCCAATTGGTTAATCTAGTTGATTGAAATTCAAACTAGTGCTATAAAAATAAACAAAAACAAAAACAAAAACAAAGGATTGATCATGATAAAATGCTTGCTACTTATAATCGCTATTGTTTTTATTCCAGTGAAAGCTGAAGAATTCTCTTTACCCGAAGAGTTTTCAGATTTTGGCTTAAATAGGGATATAAGCATATCTTATGAAGACCTAGACCAACTTCTAGAGTTAACCGTTATTGACATGGGTTTATCTGATAGGACTATTCTAAAACCAATAGTAGGTAATGGCACAAGGTTACGATCTAATAGAGACAGAGATACGGCTTTAGAGGCTAACCGCTTTTATTTCGAAGAAGTTGTAAAATCGGATATTAAGCTAGGTTTTAAAGTAATTCGCCAAAGCCTAGAAAAAGTACCTGAAGAAGTCCCTTTAAACGCATTAACCTTAGATGAGCAATTAGCTTATTGGCTAAACTTATATAATACAGCCATTATTGAAAAGTTAATTGAACATTACCCAGTTCGAAATGCAAAAAAATTACTCGAAGGTGAAAGCTCAATACTAAACGATAAATTTATAAATGTTTCAGGCCATACCTTGTCACTTAATAATATTCAACATGATATCGTTTTTAAGAAATTTGGGAATAAGAAAATAGTAATGTATGGCTTCTATCAAGGGATAATCGGAAGTCCGAATTTACGTAACGAAGCTTACACAGCTGATAAGGTATATAAACAACTTTCAGGTAATGCTGAAGAGTTTGTAAACTCCAACCGAGGCGTTCAAGTTAAAAGAAATCGTCTAAGCGTTTCTATTTTTTATGATCAAGCAAAAATTTTATTTCCTGACTTTGAGAACGATCTACTAAAGCATATTTTAAACTATTCTGATTCTTCTATTAACTCACAAGTAGAAGATTCGGAAGAATTAATTCTAGCTATTGAGGACTGGAATGTAACCGACATATACGGCACTGAGCGCTCATTTGGTGAGGGTAATGCCACCAACAAAGCGGCCTTACTCAATGCCGTAGCAGCCAATAGTAACGTGCCTGGTGCAGGCGCTATGAACCTTAGCTTCCTAAGCGATATGTTATCCTCTAAAGTTAGCTCTCAATCTCGCTTTTCACCTGCAGTATTAGACAAAATTAATAAGCTTCGTCTCAAGAAAAAAATCAATAGTAGTAGTGTTAAAATAAAAGACTTACCCACTAAATAATTAAATTGTATTCAGCGCTCTATTGAGTGCTGAATACTCTCAGTGATTAATCTAATACATTATTAAACTCTTCAAAATCAGAAATAGATAAGCTTTCTTTAATATACCTACTGAAATTTTTATATCTTCCCGATGAAGATGTATAAAGAGGCTTTCTCACCTGCCAAACACTAGCAGTACTTACAATATTTTTTTGTTGATGAAATAAACCGCTTTCACCTTGATATTTTACGCCTAAAAATTCGAACAGAGGCAATAATACCCCCTCGGGCTTTGAAACAAGTTCATCATAATTGACTGTAAAAATATCATTAGGATACTTTTTTAGCCAATGTGCTTTAACACGCTGCTGCGCTTTATGATAGTGCACTGTATCATTCAGTGCGGTCGCATAATTCAAACTTGGGCCTAAATGTTGAAAGTAAGCTGATAAACTGTTATCTCTAATATCGCGCTGTGTCCAAATAACTTTTGCTTCAGGGTACATCATTTTAATTATATCAATGTATAAGTAGTTCTCAGGCCGTTTATCAGTAACAAGACTACTTTTTCCCGCTCTTAACTTTAATTCTTTCTCATAACCTTGCTGAAATAATGTTGAGTTAACCGTGCTTGACAGCACTTTAGGCTTATCAATTAGATTGAATAGTTGCTTATGCAAGTAATCAATCTCTCCTCCATTGCTAATCACCTCAGAAGTGCAAATTATTTGTTCTATTAAGGTTGAACCAGACCTAAACATGCCACAAATAATAATTGGAACAATATCGCCAGTCTTACTTTTTACGTTACTAAGCTCTCTTGCTAGTGTGTTACTTACTTGATGTTCGATATCAACCCTGTTGTATTGCGGGATATATTTTCGATTAAAACTATTGGCTTTAGTATAATAAGACCATGATTTTTCATAATCTTTGCTATCGTCAAAAGCTTTTCCAAGCGCATAATACATATCAGCTTTTAACACATCATCTTCTGTAGCTTCTAAAATAGATAGGCTTTTTAGTTCGTATTCTAACGCTTCTTTTTTATTAAATGTTTGTATATCAGCAATTCTCGCATGCGCCAGACCATATAAAGGATTTATCTTTAATACCTGATTAAAGCTCTTTAAACAGTTTTGCTTATCACCAAGCTGCTCATATATATTAGCAAGATTAAAATAGGCATTAATTTTATTTGGTTCAACTGTAATTGCCTGCTGTAAATAATTAGTCGCAGTCCCATAATCAATTAAAAGCTCAGAGTAGACGGATGCTAACTCCACATAAGCGGTATATATGTCGTGGTAACCAAGCTCGATAGCTGCTAAGAAAGATGTACTTGCAAGAATACCATTGCCATCTTTTTTTGCCATTTCACCCAATTGAAAATACGACATTGCGCTATCCGGTACTATTTCAGTGTATTTTTTAAGTAAGTCTATTGCTAAAGAGAATTCATTACTGGCGGCATATAACTGACAAAGAGTATTTACATAATCGAATTTTTTGGGGACTATTGAAATGAGTCTTCTACAAACTTCCTTACTTTTTAGTAAATCTCCTTCATTCATAGCTACTTTAAACAATACAGCTAAAGCTTGCTCATTAACTTCAGGGTTGTCGCATAAACCTTCTAGGGTTGCTTTTCCTGCCACAATCTTTCCACTATTCAATTGCTGTATTGCAAACAGTAAACTTTCTTTTACCGATTTCATTTTTTCCCCATAAAAAAAGCGAGCCTAAGCTCGCTTAATATACATTAATTAATTCAAATTAGAATTTTAATGAAAGGCTCGCATGGAAGTAACGACCTAACGAATCGTAGTAACCAGCAATAGCATTTGCGTTTGTTGATAATGAACCACCAACTAGAGGTGCCTCT